>NZ_JBITPI010000026.1:0-132912 GCF_050467745.1 Paenibacillus sp. NRS-1781 | reverse complement strand
CTAACTGATATCGGTTAGCCGCAATCATAACGTTCATCAACTTAGCAACCATTTCCTTTTCCGACTTATCAGGTGAAGTACAAATATATTCAACATAATCCAGAAGCACACTTGTATCTCCAGACAGGAGTTTGTTTACATAGGTATTACCTTCTGCCCAATGCTTGAACAAGTTGACCAAGCGTTGAGTATCCTCATCCGTCTCTATGACCCAATCTAAATCAGCATAGGCGTATGTATGTTGCAGAGCTTGTTGATAATCCCCTTGGGCTTCACAGACAATTGCACACAGTAAATCGGCATAGGTGATGTACGCAAACATGGGTTGACTCAGCTTCTTATCAGGTTCATCGCGCTTTCGCTTCTTCTGCTGATGTTTCAAAGTATATTGGATTTCCGCTTTATCTCTCATTTTTCTAGCTATTGTATCGAGCTTGTCCCATTTACGCAAAGACCTATACACGTTTGCCAAATCCTTCAATGCATCAAGCTGGTCTATTTCATCTAGGCGCTCAACAAAAGCTTCAAATATCGTAGCTGCCCTAAAATTTCGGCTTTGATCGTCTCTAACCTGAATTGTAAACATACGATACTGACAGGTGGCCAAACGTTCAGAGTGCTGGTACTTCTCTCCTTCCGCAACCCCCTCATACAGCAATAACGCAGCAGCGTGCCGACCTTGTGTGAACAGTTTTTCCGCTGCATCAAATAGCTTCGGGGAATAGAACAGCTTGTCCATGATTTGACCCACTATATACTGAATCGCTTCCAGCTTATCCAGTTCAGCACAGCGATACAATACTGGCTCAATTCGCCGCCAATCCGGGGTACGTTCGATGATTGTAAAGATCTATGTATCGTTCATAAAAATAGCCTTCTGGTAATCCCATAGCCAGCGTCATTCGATCAATCTGATGTATAGCAACAGGGCGATTCTTCGTAACCCAAGTGTTAAGCGTTCTTTGATGAATACCTGAGCAATCTGCAAATTCTGCTATAGTCAAGTTGTTTTCCCTTAAATAATTGTCCAACTCCGCTAAAATCGTAGGTGTATGTCCCAAATCATAACCACCCTTCATACAAAAAATCCAATTTTTATAATCTCACCTCAAATTATCGACCAAATATTGGCATGTGTCAATGTGTTTTTTCTCTATATTGGCATATTAAACCAAAGACCTTTCCCCAAGTCAGGTAGTCGCTCTCTCCACTAATTTAAACTCCAAGGGATGTAACGATTCATCCAGTCCTTCAAGGGTGTTGCGAATCAGGATGAATGCGTTCTCAGCTTGTTTATCAATCGGGTAATGAATCGTTGTTAAATCTAGCAAATGCGAAATTTCTGTGTTATCAAAGCCGACCACCGCAAATTGATCCGGCACAGAAATGTCGAGCCTGCGTGCTTCGGTCAGCAGTCCTGCTGCCAAATAATCGGTAGAACAAGCGAACGCATCCGGCTTGTAAGGTTGTACTCCCCACCAGTGAGCGATTTGTTCACCCTCTGCTATTGAATTTAAACCATAAAAATGCGGGAAGGCCTCAGCGTCCAGATCATAATTTTCACAAAAATCATGATAGGCCCGGATGCGTTCCTTCGTATTAAGCCCCCGCATATTGCCATACACATTTACAATTTTTCGGTATCCTCGGGCATACAAATGCTCCAGCGCCAGCGTATAGCCCTGGTACTGATCCATGAATACAGACGGGATTGCCTCTATGGTCACACGCTGCCATGTCACAATCGGACCATATTTGGTATAATGCTCGATCACACTCCACTCATTGACGCGAATCATACAAACCAAGGCATCCAACTGCTTTCTCCGCAACATTTCCAGTGCTTCAAGCTCCCGCTCCTTATCCCCATTCGTAATAAAAAGGGCTATATTAAAGCCATGCTCCTGAGCATACATCGTAAAACCACGCACAAATACATTTAATGAATCATTAAAAGTAACTGAAATAATCCCAATGAGCTTGGTCATGCCCGTTTTTAAAGAAATCGCATTCAAATTGGGAACGTAATCCAGTCGGTCTATGACCTCCTGCACACGCTGTCTTGTCGGTTCACTCACATACGGGTGGTTATTAATGACACGGGACACCGTTGCCGAGGATACACCCGCAAGCTTTGCAATCTCATGAATATTCGCCATAGTCCTCACCTCGTTCTCTCTATTTTAGCATGTCTTTGCGCTAAGCCTCCAGCATCTCATCACACCCCCAAAATTGTTTTTATCAACCCCCTTGACCTGTAATGCATTACAGAGATTACAGTGAAATAGAAGCTTGAGAAAGCGGTTTAAAAAAATGTACTCAGGAGGCAACAATCATGAAAAAAGGCTTAAAGATAGCAACCATCGGTGGGGGCTCCAGCTATACTCCGGAATTAGTAGAAGGCTTCATCAAACGTTATGCAGAGCTTCCCATTCGGGAATTGTGGCTGGTAGACATTGAGGCAGGACGCGAAAAGCTGGAGATTGTAGGAGCCATGGCCAAACGAATGGTGAAAGCGGCAGGCATTGATTGTGAAGTACATTTGACGCTGGATCGTCGTGAAGCCTTGGTAGATGCTGATTTTGTAACAACACAGTTTCGGGTAGGCTTGCTCGAAGCCCGGATTAAGGATGAAAGTATTCCGTTAAAACATGGCATGATCGGTCAGGAAACCAACGGTGCTGGAGGAATGTTCAAGGCCTTTCGTACCATTCCTGTCATCCTCAGTATTGTCGAGGATATGAAAGAGCTGTGTCCGAATGCGTGGTTGATTAATTTCACCAACCCTGCGGGTATGGTCACCGAAGCCGTGCTTCGTTATGGTCAATGGGACAAAGTCATCGGATTATGTAATGTTCCCATCGGCGCGATCAAGAGTGCATCCGCTGTGCTGGACAAACCGGAAGAAGAACTGTTCTTTAAATTTGCAGGAATTAACCACCTTCACTGGCACAAAGTATATGACAAAACAGGGACCGAATTAACTGAGCAGGTGATTGAAGGACTGTACGCGCCTGGCGCAAAACCGGAAAAGGTCGTTGAAAATATTAGAAACATGCGTTTCCTGTATGATCAAGTGCGTCATTTGAAAATGCTGCCTTGTCCATACCATCGTTATTACTACATGACAGATAACATGCTGAAGGAAGAACTAGAGGAAGCCAAAAATGAAGGAACTCGGGGTCAAGTCGTCAAACGTCTGGAAGAAAGCCTGTTTGAACTGTATAAAGATCCGAATCTGGATTACAAACCAGAGGAATTATCCAAACGTGGCGGTGCGCATTACAGCGATGCAGCCTGTGAAATTATTAATTCCATCTATAACAACAAAGGCACATTGATGGTGGTTAGCACACGTAACAATGGTGCAATTGATGATGTTCCTTATGACAGCGCGATTGAAATTACCAGTGTGATCCGTGCGCATGGAGCTGAACCTGTAAACTTTGGCAAATTCCCGCCTGCACAGCGCGGCCTGCTGCAAGTAATGAAGGCGATGGAAGAATTGACGATTGAAGCGGCGGTCACTGGCGACTACGCAACAGCGTTGCAAGCCTTCACACTGAATCCACTCGTTCCAAGCGGTGACATTGCTCAAACCGTGTTGGATGAATTGCTGGAAGCGCATAAGGAGCATTTGCCACAATTTTTTGCACATAAGGCGAAGGCGACGGTGTAAATTTATAAAAAAGTTTGTTCATGCTGGATGTATGAATAAACGGTCGTGATCCCTCCGTTTCGGATGGGATCACGACCGTTTTTATTTTACATCCATGTTGGATGTAAATTTTTCTGTAACATTAGATAAATTTATTCAGTTCCTCTACTAACTCAAAAACTGTAGTTGAAGGATTACAGTTAGGGTTACATTTACTACTATTTCCTTTGTTATGAAATCTTATTAGTTTCTTTGCATTTGCAATTGCATTAGGTTGTTTATCTATTAATTTCTCATACATAGATCTGTCATTTTTTTCGTACTTTTCATCAAGTAGTTTATCCAGCATTTTCTGGAATCTCGATCGGCTAAGAGCAGTCGTGTAATAATTGTAGTGCAGTAAATACCACAATTCAAAGGCTTCATTTGTATATGCGATTTTTATGTTATGCTCTCTAGCAAAGTTAAAGGCTTCATTATAATTCTGTTGTTGATGTGAGTCTCTGTCAAAAACACACCATACTTGATCAAATGGTTCCCCTTCATTGAGTGCTTCATCCTTTAACTCTTTTGACCTTTTTACTAAACTTAAAGTGTTAGCCCCTATTCCTATTGGCTTGACATAAGCAGAACTAACCGGAAATGACCTGAAGTAGTTAGGTTCAGTTTCCTTCCCTTCACAAACAATTAAAATACGATCTTTGGGTTTACCTCTATTTCCAACTCTCCTCTGAAGATTCTGAGCTTTCTTCCGTCTCTTGAATAGATCGTCTGTCCCCATCTATATCCTCCAATAATGAATACGAATCATTCACAAAAGGAATAGCCCCATATTTACCATTAATATATTCCTTATCGTATGAAGCATCCTTCCGTACCTTTGTATCATCTAATTTATATTCTACTAAAGAATACAAATCAGAACAACCATATTTATCCTTCTCTGCAAACCAAATTTGATCTCTTCTAAAATATTTTTTATTTAGGTGTGTAATATCATGAGTAGCAAAAACAAGCTGAGCATTATTTGGATTCAAATCTACTGAATTAAACATAGTAATAATATTCCTGGTAATTAAAGGATGAAGCTTTGCATCCAATTCATCAATGAATAATGTTTTTCCATTTTGTAAAGCATCAATTATAGGGGCCGATAAACCAATAAGTTTTATTGTTCCTTCAGACTCGCTTGAGTCCACATGAAAGGATTCAAACCCCAAAAAATTATTATTCCCATCATATTTTTTGTGATTTGATAAAATAACATCATGGTTTATACTCATAATAAATTCTTTTACATCATTTGGTGTATTCTTAGGAATACTTGCCTCATCTACATCAATCGGTTTTATTTTTAAATTGTCTATACTTACATCAGCCAGCTTAATAAAGTTAATAATACTGTTTTGGGTAGCAGCGTCCCTTAGCCATTTTTTTGTTAGATTGAGTTGACGATTGGTTACTCCATTTATAACAAACAAATTAGAGAACCATTCTAAAACTTCATTTGAAATGAGCCCATTAAATTGGGCAACAACTGATAAAAATAAAGCATTATCTCTGGTTTTAGACTCAATTCCCTTTCCTTCTTTGTAAGGGGGGTTAATTGAATACAGATCGCCTTCTCTAAAAAAAAGTTCGATCTCCTTAACTTTAGGAGTGTGATATAACCATTCAGAGACAACTTTATCCTCTGTTACTTCAAATCCATATCTGTACCTTGTTGTATTCTGAAAAAAAACAATTTCAAAGTAGCTGGGTTCATTCTCAGTCTCAGTACTTAATTTAAAAGGTACTACATCTATTTCCTCATGAGATTGAGAACCAGTAGCAGATTTCAAAACGAATCTTTTCATAAAAGATAAAGCTGAAAATACGTTCGTCTTACCGCTTGCATTAGCGCCATATAAAACCGCACTCTTCAACAAACTTAAATTTTTATTTTGAAAAACGTGTGTATCTTTATGTTCCTTTATGTTTGCAGAAACAAGACTGAATGTCTTAATTTCTTTAAAAGACAAATAATTCCCAACTGAAAACTCAATAAGCATTTTTATTCCTCCTGACTTGTCTTAATACCTTCATTATATACTACAATTAAGAAAACATACTGTTTTTTTCGATTTTTTCTCATTTTCTAACCTTTTTTGGAGTAGAATTATACTAAACACTCTAGTACCTTTGACCGAGTCTGATTTCATCTTTAAACTCTCTATATAAGAATAATTTGAGAGGGCAGACCAAAGGCTGCTTATGCTCCGACACTCCCCAAGGAGTTCTCATCCCACTACAACGCAAAAAAAAGCTCCTTTACAGGAGCTTTCGACTTCTAGCTATACGTCCCAGGAGGGATTCGAACCCCCGACCGACGGCTTAGAAGGCCGTTGCTCTATCCAGCTGAGCTACTGGGACAAAATGTATTACGTAAAGCCTTATGTATTCAGCGCATTGATTATTATATCACATCCAGGTTCACTATCACAAGCACTTTTTTCATTCGTACAGTAAACAGGCTGCAAAAGGAATCATTTGGACGCTGACGGGGTATTATGTACAAAAGGCCATGCTACGAAGGAGGCATATGTCCGTGAGAGGTCTATTGTCATCACTTTGTTATTTCAGTATTTTTTTCGCCCCTTTTCTGTTGCCTGTTATTGTATGGATTGCGGTACGGGACGAGTATGTTCGGGAACATGCAAAAAAGGCCATTTTATCGCACATTTTCCCCATTATCGCTGCGATTCCACTATTTTATTTTATCGCAACGGCGAATCATGCAGGCTCTGTAATCGGGTTTGTGCTGCTATTCGCTGTGGTCTACCTCGGGGTATTTGTCTACAACATCTACAAAGGAATCATGACACTCCGTGAAGTCGCATAAATCTGAAGAAGAAGCCTCCTGCATTCCGCGAGTTAAACGGGATACGGAGGCTTCTTTAACCATTTTTGATGGACAAATTTATTTATTACCGAAGCGTCTAGGACTTTTTGGCACTTCATGCCTTACGTTTTTCTCAAGCACTTCTTCCGCAAATTCATTGTTATGAATATAACTGCTGCCTTTGTTCTTCTTGTACTTCGCTTTGCCGTCTATGATTTCCCCCTCCTTTCACGCGGGTCCAGCGATGGCGCTGGAGCCCAAATCAACAAAAGCCGAGGCATGGCGCATCCTATTCTCATACGCCGAACTCCTTGGCAAATTCCGTGCTGAGCTGCCCATACGAAAGTAGCTCCCTTTTGAACTTTTCCCGTTCTTCCCCGGCCGTAATGTGAGTGGAGTCGGTAAAAGCCTTATCCGTCACTTCCTCAAACGCGGAATGCAGGTTATTGTCGTACCAATCCAGCGCCAAATCGGCGTCATTACGAATGATACGTACCATGTCATAGCCTTCCAGACCGTCCTGCTGATTAGTTGCGGTAATGTAGACCAGCAGTTCCGGGTCATCTGCTGCGCCGGGCCGTACCTCTACCTCTGCGCAGCGCACTCCGTCAAGTTCGGTGAAGCGGCGTATTTTAGCATCCTTGATGTAGTACATTTGCCTTCCTCCTTCCTTGCGAATACACGGGTTGCCCCATTTGTAGTTTTCGGAACGGACAGACATTTTATGCTCCTTTTCGGCATATATACTGATGAACTGGGGATTTAGTTTTTGTTTCATCCCAACACTGGATGAACACGACAAAGAGAGGATGAACAGACATGTGCGGAATTACTGGTTTCATACAGTGGAACGGAGACTTAATGCATCAATCGGAGCTGCTGCTCAATATGACGCAAACGCTCTCCGATCGCGGACCGGATGCTGCAGGCACCTGGATATCCAACCCGTGTGCCTTCGGACACAGAAGACTGAGCGTCATGGACCCGGAAAACGGCGCCCAACCCATGATCCGGCAGCTTGAGGATATCACTTATACGATTGTATATAACGGGGAAATATATAACGCGCCTGAGCTGAAAAAAGAACTGCAGCAGCGAGGACATTTTTTCCGGACACAATGCGACACAGAGGTATTGCTTGAAGCCTACATGGAATGGGGCCCGGATTGTGTGGATCGTCTGAACGGCATATTCGCCTTTGCGGTCTGGGACAGTGCGCGGGAGCAGGTGTTTCTGGCACGGGATCGGCTAGGCGTAAAGCCGTTATTTTACAGCCAAGCCGGAGATGTATTCGTATTTGGCTCGGAGCCCAAAGCGCTGCTCCAGCATCCTGCGGTAGAAGCCGCAGTCGACGCCGAGGGATTGGCCGAAATTTTTATCATCGGTCCTGCACGCACCCCCGGACACGGCGTCTATTCGTCCATGAAGGAGCTTCGCCCCGGACATACGCTAACGTACAGCCGCGACGGTGTGCGCATTCAAGCCTACTGGAAGCTGGAAAGCTTGGAGCATGAGGATAACACCGAAGAAACTGCGCTCAAGGTACGCGAGCTGCTGCTGGATACGGTGGAGCGGCAGTTGATTTCAGATGTTCCGGTATGTACCCTGCTGTCGGGTGGTCTGGATTCAAGTGCGCTGTCTGCGCTGGCTGTCGAGTATTACAAGCGTACCGGGCAGGGACAAGTTCATACGTATTCGGTCGATTATGTGGATAACGACAAGCATTTTAAAGCCCATGCGTTCCAGCCCGGAGCCGATGCCCCATGGATTCAGCGGATGGTCGATGAGTTAGGCACGAACCATCACTGGATTGAATTCGATACGCCCGAGGTCGTAGCAGCGCTGAACAACTCCACGCTAACACGGGATTTGCCCGGTATGGCAGATGTGGATTCGTCGCTGTATCTCTTTTGCCGGGAGATTAAAAAGGGAGCCACTGTTGCTATTTCCGGCGAAGCAGCCGATGAAGTGTTTGGCGGATATCCGTGGTTTCATCGTGAGGAAATGATCAATTCGGGTACATTCCCATGGGCAGTCGCTCCCGACATGAGAGCCAGTCTGCTGTCTCCCGAGGTGCGGGACTGGATTAAGCCCTTGGAGTATTTGAACGACCGCTACTCGGAAGCCGTAGGAGAAGTGCCAAAGCTGCCGGGGGAAACAGATAAAGCCGCGCAAATGCGCGCCATGTCCTATTTGAACATCACTCGCTTTATGCCTACTCTGCTGGACCGTAAGGATCGAATGAGTATGGGGGCCGGACTGGAGGTACGGGTGCCGTATTGCGACCATCGGCTGGTGCAGTATGTATGGAACATTCCGTGGAGCATTAAAATGACGGGCGGGCGTGAAAAAGGTATTTTACGCAAGGCCCTGGAGGGCGTATTGCCGGATGATGTGCTGTATCGCAAGAAAAGCCCATACCCCAAAACGCATAATCCTTCCTATCTTGCTGCTGTGAAAAAGCAGGCGCTGGATCTATTGGATAATTCCTCCTCCCCGCTGCTCAAGCTGATTGATGCCCAAAAAGTACGGGATATCGCGGCCTCACCTGAGGCATCCACCAATCTGCCCTGGTTCGGTCAACTGATGTCAGGGCCTCAATTGTTCGCGTATTTGGTTCAAGTAGATAACTGGCTGCGCACTTACAAGGTAGCAATTCGGTAAGCGTTAGTCGACAAAAATGTAGCTCGAAGCAAGGACGGCGAGTAACTCGGAGAGGATGAATGTAAAACACATTGCCTTTTGCCAGCCGTCACGGTCGTGCATATTAAAATGAAAATGCTTATCGAAGCACCAGGAAATTTATCAGAAAAGAAGAGGCTCATACCAAATTATTATTACAATCTGATTTTAGCCCTAACTTAGATTAAATTTAGGTGTTAGGAGGAATGGTACTAGCAAACTCATAAACACCTACTATTCGTTTAGCAGGGTAGTCCGGATTTTCAAATACAGTTAAGGAATATCCTTGAGGTTTATTAATTATAGAATTGATAACATCCTTTGATAAACCTTTTTTAAGTGAAGCTTTGATATCAACTTGGTATTTCAGACTATCATCATCTGAAATTAATGCTTCACCCTTCACAGGTATAGTTTCGGGTAAAGCATAATATTTAGCTAAACTTTCTGGAACACTTATATAAAAATAATATGGATGTTCGCCTTCCAATATATATTTTCTAGGTTTATCTCCAAATTTATAAGTTACACGAAAGGAGACTGAGTTGTCAGAAGAATCATGAGATATTTTGAAAGCATAGACAATAAAGGCATTAGATTCTTCAAAATGAATCCCCGTTAAAAAAGGCTCACTCATTTCATTGTTCTGATTTTCATTTTTCTTTTCACTTTTGCTCTTGCTTGTCTCATTGTCCACGTTACTGTTAAGATTTTTATTATCTGTAACCATCTCTTTAGTATTACTGCTACAGGCTACCAGAGTTATAATTACAAATAATAAAATCCATAAACTAGTTTTTTTTATAATAATATCTGCCACCTCCTTAAGCATATAAAAAAAGGAAACCAGTTTATAAAATTGGTTTCCTATATTTTTTTACAATTTTCTGACAAATATACTATCAGAAAAATCTGAAGTAGTCCAATTTCCAGAGTTATAATTTCTGCTAACAACCACACCAGAAGTATTAGCTCTTTCGATATAGCCACTTGTCTTTACTACTACACTCCCAGCTTTAATAGTGTAAACACTTTTCGCTGGAATAGACCATGTAATGCTAACTGATTTATTAGATTCTACTCCGGCATTTACCTCCAGAGATGCTTTAACTTTTTGGGCCATAACATTCAGTTCAGTCTCACCACCAACCGAAACATTTGCAAATTTGCGTATGCTTACCGTTCTCGTTACCGAAGTTGTACCAGCTCCAGTATTAGTTACTTCCATAGAAAAGTCAGCAGATTTTTCTCTCGTTGTTGAATAGGGCTCAAAATAAGTCCCCGCCCCAGGATATTTAGCCTCTGCAAAAATCTCGATTCCAGAAGGGTTAATTGCTTTCTCATAAGTTGCTTCAGTAACACTTTCTGCATAAACTGAACTAGAACCTATTGACAATAAAGTTATTACGCCTAACAAAGATAAACTTTTCAATTTTTTCATATATTATCTCCTATTCTTTTTTTACACTCATAATTTATGATAGAATATTATGGATGTATGATCATTATAATCAAAATATACTAGAAAAAAATAATCATATTTACTTATTTCTTAACGGTTCTAAATACCTAATTATGTTATATTTTGTATTAATATGTCGAATTTTTTTGATCTTTTATTTGTTAAAATATAACATAAATCATATGTTATTTATTAATTTTTAATTAAAAGGACTCCATTCTGATTACACATTTGGTATTATTCCCTAACGGTAGAACAGTGAAAAAAGACTTGATTATTTTATGGAGTTTAAGGACACTGTAGATTTGGAGAGATTTTTTACTAGCGAAGAAAGAGCAAAAGTTCACAAAGTACGAGAGCTAAACGTTTACATAAAAGGAAACTAAAAAACACAAACGGATCGTTTGTGTTTTTTAGTAATTAGTTCGACCAAAAAATTACTCTTGAATTTTTTTTGCAATTTCAATCAACTCATCAAGAGTGCTATTAAAAGAGGAAACAGTATAAAAGTGATCTTTCGTAATCAGATGAACAACCTTTCTTGCTTGCCCGTCAACATAAACAGCAGTATGGTCGTTGATTTTAGTCGACTCAACCTTTTCCTCTTTATATGAGTCTTTCAAACTCTCAATAGTAGCCTGTTCATCCATGTGGGATTCGGTTTGAATGACCATAATTTCTTTTCCATCATTCCCGCGATATGATTGTCTAATAACCAATCCATTCTCGCCTTTTAGTGCTGTTGTGTTTAATGGTTTCAAACTTACGTCCCCAGCCGCTGCTGCTGTTTTAAGCGAGGCTCCCTGCGCTAGATTAGGAATATGGATATCTTCTGCTGGTACATCAGATATGTTTATGAGTCCTTCGATATCAGTAGAGCTTTCAACTACTGTCTCTGCTGGAGTTTCCGTCGGCGCTTGTGCTGTTGAAGCATCAATCGCTTCTGCTTTCGTCTCAACCGGAACCTGTAATGGAACTTCCGATTCGGCAGCATAGGAATTATATACAAATACACCACTACCTATTACGAGTGCACCACCTAATGCTACAGCAACTAATTGTTTTTTCAAATTAAACCCCTCCTATTAATATACTGTACCTGAAGTAACGGTCCTATTATTGGTTTTATACAAAACTGCATATCTCATACCACTACCACTATCTCCTGTCCCATAAAACACGTAATAAGTCGAACTGTCAGGAGTAGATAAGAAGAAAGATCTTCCTGGAACTTCAACAGAGACATTATAGTTCATTCTATTCCAAGTCCCCGAACCAGCTATTCCATCTGCTGTTAGTCCTTTAGCACTTTAAAAATTTTGGAGCCCCGATTTCACACCGCTACCAAAACTTCCATCAATCGTTCCTACGGTTCCCTGTTGTCCATAGGCCCATAAATTTGCTAAATTTTTAGTCCGGCTCATTTAGCTCCTTGTTCTGATCAAATAGAAATAATCCCCTTCTTCCCGAGACAAGAATGGACTTTATTAATCAGACTGATTATGTAAAAGGTTATTTGTATGTGTTTATAACTAATAAAGAACGTACAAAATACAGCTACACTAATAATAGCTGCATATTGCATTTGGTTGTCTTTCCTTACATTATAAGTTTATTTTTGTAATTCTTCAACAAAACTATGGGCAATTCTCCCAATCTATCAGAGGCACACTGCGGAATTGAACCGCACAAGGGGTCCGACCAGGCTGTTACTGTTTCCGTTGGTAAACGGGTTCCTTGCGCCAACGTATGCCATTAAACCCAGACTAATCTAGGTAGGAATTCTGGGGTAGCTTCATGGAAATGGAAAAATCAAAAGTCTATACATGATTATACCCCTGTCTACTTGACAGGGGTATAATCAGCTATCCTTTATTTTGTTATATGTTAGCCTAATTATTTAGCCGTTCAATAAAGCGGTGAGGCAACAGACGCGTCTAAAGGTTACTCCAGCCCAGCAGCTATATTGCTAAAAACTAAACCTGAGGATTCCCAAGCTTTTTCGCCAAGTCACGCAATGCTACGCCTCGGTGGCTAATGGCTTGCTTTTGTTCCAGCGTCAGCTCGGCCATCGTCTTTTCAAACTCCGGCAAATAAAACAACGGATCATAGCCGAATCCCCCGCTGCCTGCGGTTTCCGTTGTAATCCAGCCCTCCACCGAGCCGGTCGCTTCCAGGGTCTCCCCTGTCTGCGGATGATACAGAATCAAGGTGCAGACGAATTGAGCCGGGCTCAGCAAAGGATTTACGGTATCATCACCAAGCTGCTTCGATTCCAGAACGTCGAGCAGCTTGATATTGTTTTCGTGATCGCTGGCGCCTTCTCCGGCATAACGGGCCGAGTATACGCCCGGCGCACCGTCCAGCAAATCCACGCACAGGCCGGAATCATCAGCCAGCACAGGCAATCCGAGCACATCTCCGACCGCTTTGGCCTTTTTCAAAGCATTCTCGGCAAAGGTTTTACCATCTTCAACGACATCAGGGATGTCAGGATAGTCGTACATACTTTTGACTTCCTTGCCAAACGGAGCAAAGGCATGTGCGAACTCCCGCACTTTCCCTTTATTCTTCGTAGCGACAATAACAACCGGACCCTCCAACAGCATCAGGCCCCAGCCCCCGCACGTCCTGCTCCAATTTTGTCTGCAATCGGGCCGAGCACTTCTTTTTGACGCTCGATCATTTGCAGAATTCCTTGTTCACCCAAGCTGAGCAGTTGATCCAGCTCTTGACGGTCGAACGGACTTTCTTCACCCGTACCTTGCAGCTCGACATACTTGCCGCCACCCGTCATCACGAGGTTCATGTCTACCTTGGCCTTGGAATCCTCTTCATAGTTCAGGTCGAGCAGCGCTTTGCCGCCAACAACCCCCACGCTGACGGATGCCAGAAAATCAGTAATTGGAAAAACAGGCAGCTTGTGCTGTAGCGCAATTTTATTCACAGCAATCGCCAGCGCTACGAAGGAACCGGTAATTGAAGTCGTGCGTGTGCCTCCATCCGCCTGAATCACGTCACAGTCGAGCGTAATCGTCCGCTCACCCAGCGCCTGCAAATTCACAACCGAACGCAGCGCTCTTCCAATCAGACGTTGAATTTCCATCGTCCGGCCTGTCAGCTTCCCACGTGCAGCTTCGCGCTGATTACGCGTATGAGTCGCCCGTGGAAGCATGGAATACTCTGCCGTCACCCAGCCCTTCCCTTGTCCCTTCATAAAGGGTGGAACGCGTTCTTCCACGGTAGCTGTACAGATGACTTTCGTCTCGCCAACCTCTATAAAAACAGAGCCCTCCGCATACTTATTTACTCCTGCTGTCAATTTCATCGGGCGCAGCTCATCACCGTTTCGTCCGTTAGATCTACTCATGCTTTTTCCTCCTACGTCGTATGCAACCTGTTCTTATACGTTTATTTTACCAAAGTGTGCAGGCAAAAGCACCCCAAGGACGATTCGTCACCCTTAAAGAGGAATTTCGTTAATGTGCTGCGGCTTGGTTACAGGCTCTCCATAATTCTGATTATTTTGTCCAATCACGCTTTTTTCACCGTTCAGCTCAATCCGGATTTTGGTTTTAACCGCATCCTCTGAATTGTCTGCCGCCGTCAGCACGACCGATTCCAGAAACTCGGCAGGCACCGCTTCTCCCTTGGCAAACATATCATCCGAAAGCGATACCGTAATCACGTTATCCTTGGAGCGTTCCACGGATTTCAGAGCCGTCTCCCCTGTCATGACCTCCTGTAGTCCGTCCTGGGTCTGCGGCCCCTGGATCAACTGATGCAGCGCGGACTGAACCCGATCTTTTTCCGGGCTGACCAGCCGTGTGACAGGCACATAATATTGAACTCCAGCGGGAGATGAGGATGAAAAATATACCGTGACCGGACTGGAATCCAGCGGCGTAACGCCATGACCTACCTCCAGATTAATGCCTACTGCGCGGGTCAGCGGATGATCCAGCGGTGTGCCGCCAACAGGCATTTCATTCAGCTTTTTGCCATCCACCCAGATTTGTACACTTTGAATATCGGGACGGTCAGTCAGGGTCCAGGTCAAGCTCTCCATTAATTTGCGTTCTTCCTGTGGCTTGTAGCTGCCAAACGATTTGTTGAATTCAACGACTGCCAGCTTGTTCTTCTTGTCCACCGTCACACTCTTCACTTCTGTACCTTGAGGCAGCACGCCCTTGAAGCCCTCCGGCAATAATCCGGCATACGGCCCGCCCTCCACCAGCGTTTCCAGCGACGACTTGGCATCTGCCTGCACATCACCTGTAGCAATCGGCAAGGATACCGGGGCCAGCATACCGTTATGATCCTGTAAAAATACAGCTCTCAGCTGTCCAGTGCTGATGGGAGCTTTTCCGCTCACCGCTTTGATCATAGACTGCTCCGTCGTGGATGGCGGGGGATCAATAGACGCCGATTCATTGCCGAAAAGGCTACAGCCGGACAACAACAACGGCAGGGACAGCAGTCCTACTACGGACGTCATGCGCAATGGATGTTTTATGTTCATAAATGAAGTTCCTCCCTAACAATTTTGTACAGATTGTACTAATATGTATACGAGCCTCGCTTAAAAAATAACTACTTTTTCAACCGACTGGACACACTGGTCATAATTGCAGTAGAAATCCAGAATGATACGAGGAGGGAAACTTCAACTTTATGGACAAGAAAAAAGCACCTTATAGTCTGAATAGTAAAAAGGTAGCCGATGCCACCCGCGAATGGCTGCACAAGCGTGGTGTAAGCATTACGGAGATCGCAGAGCTGGTCATGCTTTTACAAAAAAAATATTACCCGAATTTAACGATGGAGGAATGTATGGAGAATGTGGAAAAGGTGCTGATGAAGCGCGAGGTCCAAAATGCGGTGCTTACTGGCATCCAACTGGATATCCTTGCCGAGCAAGGCGCTCTCCTTCCCCCATTGCAGGATATGATTGAAAATGATGAAGGGCTGTACGGAGTGGATGAAATTT
The DNA here is from genome assembly GCF_050467745.1 of Paenibacillus sp. NRS-1781. Classification (NCBI taxonomy): domain Bacteria; kingdom Bacillati; phylum Bacillota; class Bacilli; order Caryophanales; family Paenibacillaceae; genus Paenibacillus; species Paenibacillus sp. NRS-1781. The sequence goes on along the minus strand of NZ_JBITPI010000026.1, from coordinate 117,239 downwards.
TGGCCTTTTCCATTGTAAATGTATACGGCAGCATTGGATTTACGAATTACGGTTATGTGGACAAGCTTAAACCGGGTGTGCTGGAACGACTGAACGATAAAAGCCTGGGGCCGATTCATACGTTTCTGGACGATATTGTCGGGGCTATCGCTGCTTCGGCCAGCAGTCGTATCGCGCATCGCAAGCAGGCAGAACGCGAGCAGGAGCTTGGGGAGGAAAGCGCCCCGGATACCACCCGTTAAATAATAACTTGCTAAATAACGACGGATAGAATACAGCAGATATATGCCGGGTCTGATTCGAATAAGAAACGATCAGACCCGGCGCATAGGGTAGACTAACGTAATGATTACAATCTGATTTATTTTTGTGGGCGCAGTGCACGTTCTACAATTCCCAGCGTGGATTGACGAGAGAACAACCGGGATACCTGAGCTACCCAATAGTTTTGACGACCGGAAATGATGTGACTACGCCCCTTTTCAAATGCTCTCAGCGCGTTCTTCACAACGGTTTCGGGAGTTTCCCTAACTCCAATTGATGCTTCACTTGCGCCAACAATATCAAAAAACGGCGTTTCTGTTGAGCCTGGACAAAGGGCCAGAACTTTAAGCCCCCGTTTCCGATTTTCGGCCCATAGCGCTTCAGTAAAAGAAAGCACAAATGCCTTGCTTGCCCCATATACCGCCATGTACGGATCGGGCTGAAATGCGGCTGTGGAAGATACATTGATTAATCCCCCATCCCGGTTACGCAATAAATCAGGCATAAATGCATGTGTGATATCGACTAAAGCAGCCACATTGAGCATGATTTCCTCATGCTGCCGTTCTCCTGAAACCTGCTCGAAGTATCCATAGGTGGCAAAGCCGGCATTGTTAATCAAGAGATCCACCTTTAGTTGATGTTTCTGAACCTCCTGATGTAATGTTTGCGGCGCTCCTGTGGCGGAAAGATCGAGTGCGATGACTGTTGTCTTTACATTGTATTTAGCAGAAAGCTCTTTAGCCAACGCCTTCAACTTCGTTTCATTACGTGCCACCAAAATGAGATTGCATTTTTGAGCTGCCAGCGAATAGGCAAAGGCTTCGCCAATACCAGATGATGCACCTGTGATCAGAGCTGTTTTGTTTGCGTACATAAACATAATGAATTACCTCCATTGTATCTTTGTTTTATTTTAGAAACATTGTTACCATTACTGCAAAATGAACTGAAGTCACCTATTATGACGACCTCAGTACATCTTATATCTTAAGATTGGGATGAGGATGTTTTAAATGCTGCGAGCGTATTCTTCAGAGTAAATGCATACACCTCTTGAGCCATACCTACTTCTGAAAAATGACCTGCAAACTGAAGATGTATGACTCCATGTAAAGCAGACCAAAACATCCGGACAACCAGCAGCGGATCATGTTCTTCCAGTTCACCCTGCACCATTGCGTGTATGACGGTTTCCAGAATTCGAGATAGTGCCGTAGTCGTACCCTCCAAGCTGTGTTCGTCCGGCTTGAAATCAGATACCTCCCCGCCAAACATCATTCTGTAATAACCGGAATGAAGCTGTGCAAATTCCCAATAGGCCCAGCCTAGTGCCTCCAGATCAGCGAGTACGTCCTCAGTCTTCGGAACTTGTTGAAAGGTTTCGGCTAATAGCCGACATCCATCCAGGTGCATTTCATTGGCAAGACCATCCTTGCTGCCAAAAATACTGTAAATAATCTTGGTGGAGCAGCTTAATTTCTGGGCAACTCGTCGTACCGTCACGGCCTCAGGCCCTTCTTCCGCTAGAAGGATACATGCGGCATCAATGACATTTTGACGTAGCAATTGCTGCTGCTGTAGCTTCACTTCCGAATAGGTTTTATAGGGATGCGATGGCTCGGACATTGTTTAATGCACTTCCTTACTATTTTTAACATAGAGTTTGAATATGTTCTTATCAGAAACGTCGTTACCAATAAGAATCATAGTATTCTAAATCTGATTTTTTGTCAAATTCTAAAATTGCTACAGCATCAATAGGCAATGCCTACCCGTGTGTGCAGAAAGTCGGTGCTACTCAACTGACGATAGGTAAAATCGGCCGTGTCTGCGGTGGAAATTTGTGTACCGCCCTCGGGCAGCAGATCCTTTTCCACCCGGTATATGCCCGTCCGCACTCCGTCCGGCAGATAGGTTGGGCAGACAATCGTCCAGTCCAGCGCCGAATCGCGCAGCCGTTCGTACACCCGGCGGTGTTCCTCAGCCGCACGAGTGCTGCGCCGCCGAGTCTCGGAGGATTCATAGCGATACAAGCCCGACTCCGTCCGGCTCTGCAAAATCCCTGCCGTCCCTACTGTAATAAGACGGGGAATAGACTGCTCCTGCATAAGCCGGATCAGCAAACGGATATTTACGGATAAGGTCGTGGTTCCATCCGTATTCAGCGCGCTGATGACAGCCGTCCCCCCACCCTCCAGTGCTTGCGCTACATCCTCAGCGATGGTGGCATCTCCTTGTACAATCTGGAGTAGCGTCCCATATCTTAATATGTAATCCTCCAGCTTGTCCGGTGCACGAACAAGGGCTGTAACGGTATGACCGTCTGCCAACGCATATTCCAAGATAAAACGCCCCACACGTCCGGTAGCCCCCAGCAGCAGCAAATTCATAAAAACCTCTTTCCCGGCATGGATGCCGTTGGTCCTTCTGTTACTTTCCGCAATTATTTCCCGTGAAGTGGATAGAAACGTGCGATAGGGTTCGTCTCGCTCATCGAGGCCCGACCACGTCGCTCCAGCTCCACCAGATGGGCCAGTGTCTCGGACATGGCAAACCGCAGCTGGTGAATACCCAGCTTGTCGCTGAACACAGCGATACACAGCTCATAGGCTGTACTGCCCTCTGGCTGGATCAATTCATGGAACTTGTCCAGTCTTTCCTCATGATGCTCCAGCAGCGCCTGCGTCCGTTCACGAAAATAACCAAACGGATTACGGTGCCCCGGATATGCCCACGCTACCTCCAGCTCGCCAAGACGCTGCAAGCCGTCTAAAAAAGACTGCAAGGGCTGGGCATCACTCCCCGGCAGCAGACTGATATTAGGCGAAATCCTTGGCAAAACTGCGTCACCGCACAGAATAACGCCGCTATCCGGCTCATACCAAGAGACATGTCCGGGCGCATGCCCCCCTGTCTCAATGGGCAGCCAGCTACGTCCACCCCATTCCAGACGGGCATCCTCCCCGGCAGGAATAACAGTGATGTCAGGCTGTGGATTCACTTGCAGATGAGCCTGCTGCATGTGCAGCTCCAAGGCCGCTACCTGCTCCACAGGAAAGCCGTGACGGACAAAAAAGCTTGGCAGCCTCTGCTCCATCGGCATAGAGATATCCGCTTGCGCATCTGTGTGGCCCCACATCATCATCGCTTCCTGATGGCTTCGCGCTGACATATGTACACGAGCCTGACCTTGCTGCTGCATCCAGCCCGCCAAGCCGTAATGATCCGGGTGATGATGAGTCACCACAATGTCCGAGATATCACCAAAGGACATTCCTAGCTCCTGGAAGACATGCGCCCATTCTTCCTCCGTATCCGTACTGCGCGGGCCGGGGTCTACGATCGTAAAGCCGTCCTGCCCCTTCAGGACATAGCTGTTCACCCAACGCAGTGGAAAGGACATGGATATTTTGACCTGAAAGCCTCCATCTATTCGTTCACACGGCGTCAGCTCTGGCATCCTCATGGCTTCCTATCCGCCTTTCCGTATCAAGCACGCACGCCGACAAAAATCATTCGGGGCGATGCATTTTCAATATATTTATCTTCGTTATAGCTTCCATGTACCTGCTCTACAGACAGTCCGGATTCCTCCAGCAAAGCACGGAATTTTTCATATGGGTACAGCTTGACGCGCTCATGATACACACGTGCAGGCTCTTCACCCGCTACTACTATTGGACGAATGGCGATCTGTTTTTTCACAAATCCGTCCTCGATAACCCGATGCTCCTCAATCTGACTTCTTTCATCCTCCCGTGACGAATGCGGCACCAGATGAGCAGCTACGTACGCAGGATTCAGATAATCTATAATAAAACGTCCGCCCGGCTTCAGCAGCCGATAAATTTCTTTTAATACTCTAAGCTGCTCCGCGTCCTCCTCAAAGTAGCCGAAGGAAGTAAACAAATTTACCACCGCATCAAAGCTTTCCTCCAGCGGCACCTCTCTCATATCGCCCTGATGCCAGCTAACCCGTCCTTCAGGATCGGAAGCATGTGCCTCACGCAGCAGCACACCGGACAAATCCACGCCCGTTACCTTATAGCCGGCATCTGCGAGCGCAAGAGAATGACGTCCCATGCCACAGCACAGGTCCAATACGCTGGAGCCCTGCGGCAATTTGAGCCAGGAGATCATTTTCTGCACTTCCTGATAGGCTCCCTGAAAGTCGCGATGCTTGTATACTAATAAGTAATCTTCCCCAAAGCTCTGCTCATACCATTCTGCCATATTGTTTCTCCTCCATGAACTCATTTCGCTCTATTACATACTATATTAGCTTTTTCAAACTGGAAACTCAAAAACATTACGATTAAGCAACATGTTACAATAACCATATTTATGCTTAAATATTCATAGGAACTTCATACCAGCTTCATGCGATTCACCCCATTTTATCATTAAAATGAATCAAGGGAACGCCTTTTGATACTATTCATGAAGGAAAGGAGCGGCAACGTTATGATTCAAATCGGACTGACGGGTTGGGGCGATCACGATGATCTGTATCCGGTCGGCACCAAAGCCAATCAAAAACTAAGCGTCTATGGAAGCCATTTTTCGGTGGTGGAGATGGATAGTTCTTTTTATGCCGTACAGCCTACGGATCGTATGGCACGCTGGGCGACCGAAACCCCTGACTCGTTTTCATTTCTCGTCAAAGCCTATCAGGGCATGACCGGGCATACGCGCGGCAAACAGCCTTATTTCAAAACAACTGATGCCATGTACGAAGCATTGCATACCTCTATACAGCCTCTCCGCGAAGCGGGCAAGCTCAAGGCTGTGCTGTTCCAGTATCCTCCCTGGTTCGACTGTACACGTGAGAACGTCGCCGTGCTGCGTGATACGAAAAAAAGGATGGGAGATGTCCCATCCGTACTTGAATTCAGACATCAAAGCTGGTTCACACCCGAGTTTCGAAAGCAAACGCTGGCATTTATGCGTGAGGAAGGCTGGATACACAGCGTATGCGACGAGCCGCAGGCGGGACTGGGGTCCGTCCCGATTGTGCCGCAGGCTACGGACAGCAATATGACAGTGGTACGTCTCCACGGACGGAATGTGTCCGGCTGGAATCAAAGCTCCGCACCCAACTGGCGAGAGATTCGTTACCTGTATCGGTATAATGAGAGTGAGCTGGCCGAATGGAAGGACCGTTTACTGGAGCTGGAGCAGCAAAGCCGCGAGGTGTGCGTTATTTTCAACAACAACTCAGGTGGAGATGCCGCCGCCAATGCCAAGCAGCTCATGACCATGCTCGGCATGGAGCCTAAACCCTTTCCACCCCGCAAGCCGCCCGAAGAGAACAATGAACCGGAACAGCTTGAACTATTTTGAAGGACGAGCTGAGGATGAACGGTTTTGAATAGCACTCCTGAGCTTGCGTTCGTTATCCAGCAAATGCGGGTCCTCAGGCAAGTATCGCAAAGCTTTTTGGTTATGCTCATTGGAAGCGTCCAGCTTGCCCAGATTGGCGCAGCAATGACTGAGTCGTACATGCGGCAGCCAGGAGTAGCAGGGCAGCAGAACAGCTCGCAAACCAGACACACCCTGCTGCTCCAGTGCTTTTTCGTACCAATAGGCGGCTATGCTCCACTCTTTTCGTGTGAAAAACCAGTCACCGATCATGCAGCACAGGTCCGCTTGCGGCACATCATATCGGAAGGAGCGCAGCAGACTATCCAGCTGTTGCTCCGGCTCCCCGCGATGAAGATAGCATTCCGCCAACCGTACGCAAGCGGTAATCCGGTCTTCCCGGTAGCCGCTCGGCTCACCCAGCAGGAGATTGAACGCCTCTGCCGCCTCGGCATATTCCTTGCGATCAAAGCACTCATTCGCGTGAAAATACAGCAGTCGTCCCTCCAGCTTGTCAGTTTCGCTGATCCAGCGGGCAAGGATACGTTGATTACGAAGCGTGTGATTTTCCATGCGACGGTGTGTTACAGCCACATCGGAATGGGCGATTCGCCCCTCGGGTATCACCAGATCCTCGTGCAGACGCCCTGCCCAGCGGTATAGCCGCTCTCGCTTTACGAGACGAATACGGCGCGAGGTGAATAATGGCTCCCCCCGATCACCTTCCGCCAGATGGAGTGGCATCACCACCGCGTCAATGTCCGTAGACAAATGCCGCTTCAAGGAACGCAGGCGCTCCCGATCCGGCTCCAGCAGCAGATCGTCCGCATCCAGCCACAGAATATAGGAACAAGTCGCCTTGCCGAACGATCCGTTGCGGGCGGCGGCAAAATCGTCGTTCCAGTCGAATGTATACACCCGGTCCGTATAACGGGCTGCAATGGTCTTCGTCCGATCCGTGGAGCCTGTGTCCATGATGATGATTTCATCCATCAGGTCCGCCACCGAATCCAGACAGCGGACAAGTGTCTGCTCCTCGTTTTTCACAATCATACACAAGCTGATGGTGACGGGAGGTTTAGTTATAGAGCCTTCTGAGCTACAGCTATGCGTTTTGGGCATTTCCGTCGTCATGACTTCACGCCATCCCCTTTACCGTTGGCTGTGTTCCCGGTCTATTTTCCGGTAGACCCGCCATCAGTATATGCACCTTTCCCTTCATGCTGCACCTTGCCTGCCTCCTCAGGACATGCAGCCCTCTCCGGTGGCAATGCCCGCTCCTCCATGTGTCGAATTCGCTGTACTGCCTTGTCGAGCGCTGCCTTGCGCTGATTCATTTTGCGAACATGCTGCTGCTCCACCAGCCGGAATTGTTCCTCGTCCAGCTCCATCCAGCGGGCCAGATGCTCTGCCCCCGGCTTGGCCTCACGCAGCTCTTTCGCTTTTTTACGGCCTGCGAAACACAAATATTTGTGATGCACCTCCAGCGCTTGTTCATCAACATAAGGAAACAGCACACCGGACAGGCTCCCGGCATAGTAGGTCCGCTTGTGATCATGAAACGGATGATATCCATAGGGGACAGACAGGACGAGTGTCCCTCTTTTATGAAGCAAACGGTAGGCGTGAGCAAGCAATGTATGAGGGTGTGCAAAATGCTCCAAAATCTCGCCTAAAATAATCGTGTCAAATCCGCCGGGCGGACGTTCGAATTGAGCAATATCCTTTAACTGAAAATGAACTCTTCCACGAACAGGTGCAGATTCCTGTCGAAGTTCTTTTTTTGCATATGAAATACTGCTCTCTTCCAAATCAATGGCCGTTACCTCAAAGCCTTCCCGCCCGAGCAAAATGGACGTGATCCCCTGACTACATCCAGCATCCAGCACGGTATGACCCTGCACATGGCGGCAAATCCAGTGGATTCGGTTGCGGGTAGCCTCATGAGATTCTTCCGAGTTAATCTGCCCGTAATAGCGCTCATTTACCTGATCACGGTTAGCCAACAGCGGCGCCCCCTCCAATACCGGGATGCCCCAGTATCACAACATGCCCACCAGTGCAATGCACCGTCGCATTGCGTGTATCGAACACCAGTGGCGCATGGTCGACCAAATGCTGGTAATCCAGCACAGAATGATCGGTCGTGATCACGACGATATCTGCACTTTCCCACAGCCGGGTGTTCGCCGCACGAGATGGGATGACCTCGCCGTTCAGCTTAAAGCTCTTTACATACGGGTCGGTGAAGCTCACCAGAGCACCCATTTCCTTTAAGTGCTCAAACAGGACAAGAGCAGGGGATTCCCGAACATCATCAATGTCTTTTTTGTAGGCAACGCCCGCCAGAACGATCTCGGCCTTGTTCACGGCTTTACCTTCCTGGGCGAGCAGAGTTTCAATTCGCTCCGCAATATACAGCGGCATACGCCGATTCATACGGTCTGCCAAATCCACAAATTCCAGTGGAAACCCATGCTGCTCGGCTTTCCATGACAAATACAGCGGATCGACCGGAATACAGTGCCCCCCGATCCCAGGCCCCGGATAGAACGGCATATAGCCGAAGGGCTTCGTCGCCGCCGCATCCAGCACCTCCCATATGTTGATGCCGATTTTCTCACAGGCCGCTGTCAGCTCATTGATCATCCCGATGTTGACGCTGCGGAACGTATTCTCGAACAGCTTTGCGGCTTCTGCGACTGTTGTCGAGCTGACCGGAACCATTTGCTCCAGAAAGGAGCCGTAAAAGGCTACTCCTGCTGCCAGACAATCCGGCGTACAGCCGCCAATCACCTTGGGCGTGTTCCGAATGTTAAAATGAACACTGCCCGGATCGACACGTTCTGGTGAAAAACACACGTAAAAATCCTGACCTACCGTCCAACCCCTGCGCTGTTCAATCACCGGGCGGATCAGTTCCTCCGTCGTTCCCGGATACGTGGTGCTTTCCAGAATGAGCAGCGTCTGTTTTTGCAAATGGGGAATAGCCTGGTCGATAGCCGTTTCGATATAGGACGTATCCGGCTGATGGTCATCCGTCAGTGGCGTAGGCACGCAGATGACGACGATATCCGAATGCTCCAGCACCTGGATATCCGCAACCGGATGTAATCGCTGCCCGATCAGCCCCTCCAATGCATCATCGCCAATATCTATGATGTACGATTGTCCTTGAAGCAGCTTGGCTACTTTGGTCGGATCGGAATCCACACCATACACGTCATAACCAGCTCGTGCCATTTCCACAGCCATCGGCAGTCCCACGTAACCGAGGCCGATCACCGCAACCTTTACCGTGCCTTTACTTATTTTTTCCATAAGTTGCAAAATACCCACCTCTTTCATCGTTACTCCATACCTCGCAATAGCTCAGCAATGCCTGCGCGGTCCATTAACTCATCGTCCGAGCGGTATTGATCAAAGCTCACCCGTTCCAGCCCGCCATATTGGCTCAGTAATCGCTTGTTTGCCTGCTGTGGGAGAATGACAAAATAACGATCATCATAGCGGTACGTGTGCGGCACCTCATAAGGAGAAATCAACACTTCGTGCAGCTTTTCCCCACCACGAATGCCGATTTCTTTTACTTTCAAGGCTGGCTGGCCCGCCTGCTCCTTCATCACTTCCGCCAGATCTGCAATGTTGCAGCCCTTCATTTTCATAACCAGCGTCTCTCCACCAATCGCCGCCACAGAAGCCTTCAGCAGCAAGCCAATAGCCTCACCAAGCGTGAGGAAAAAACGGGTCATATCAGGACTGGTCAGCGTCAAATCCTGCCCTTCCGCGATCTGGCGCTTGAACAACGGCACAACACTTCCGCTTGTACCCAGCACATTGCCGCCGCGAATGCACACAAAACGGGTGCGCTCGCTCAGATCGTTGGCACGAATCATCAGTCTTTCGCCAATCGCCTTTGTCATGCCATATACATTCACCGGGTCTACTGCCTTGTCGGTAGAGACGTCAATAACCTTGGTGACTCCCTGCTCAATACTGGCCCGGATTACATTTTGCGTACCGTATACGTTCGTCTTGAAAGCCTCTTCTGGCTGTCTCTCGCACACGGGGACATGCTTCAACGCCGCCAGATGGAACACATAGTCCACCCCGCGACATGCCTCTTGCAATGGTTGTAGATCCCGAATATCACCTATAACGAAATTCAACCGGGGATCAGATTGGAATTGACGCTGCATGGCAATCTGCGCAAATTCACCACGTGAAAAAATACGTATTTCCGCTGGCCCTTCCTTGAGTAATTCCGCCGTCAGACGCTGCCCCCAAGATCCCGTCCCTCCGGTCACCAGCAGTTTTTTTCCTTTGAACAATATAATCTCCTCCTGACCGTTACGAATTTGCGGCGCCTGTTCCCAGAAATTCAGCCAGCACAGCCTTCATGTCATCCTCTGTCAGCCGATCCTTCACTGGCACTTTTTTTACGGAAGTATTTGCGGAGTGAATGACGTTCACGTAGTTGCGATGCGAAATCACCTCATGCAGCAGCTCCGTTACATATCCATGCGTGCCCTTGCCGGGAATGACGACACGATAATCCTCCAGATAATCCTTCGCTTGATAGCGGAACACATAAAAGGAGGGCGAACGGTGAAACACCGGTGCCATCTGACCTTCTACGGCATCCCACAGGTAACCCATCTGATTCACCAGCGCTACCGTGTCCGGCTGAAATTCGTAATCATGCAGCTGCTGTACAAACGATTGGTGATACAAATCGTCGGAATCAATTCGAGCAATCAGCAGTTCGTCCGCAGCTTCGATATACGCATGAATCCGGCGCTTGCTTTCGATGCTGGTACCAAAGCGGATATGGTCGGGAATCGGCTCACGCTTGGCTAATTCATCCTCCACGATGTCACTGCATCCTCCCGCCAGCTTGACGACAGACAAGAAATCCGCATTCGTCTGACTGAGCAAGCTGCGCAGCGTAAAGGTTCTGAATACATCCAGCCGCTCGCTGATCCACTCCCGTGTCAGCCGATTGGGATTCATCCCGTAGTTATTAAAATTAATCTCAATGACAATCTTGCGATTCATTCAGCTTCCTCCCTTTCAACCGTCTCTTCACAAGTTATGGAACTGCTAGAGAAACGGCACGTACAGATGCATCAACTCTTACAATAAATAGGTAGAATCCAAAAATGAATAGCCGATCATACAAAAACCTTGCCGCTTTCGACATATGATAGAATACAGAGTTTTTTGCACCATTCTAAAGATAGACAGGGAGGAAGCATATATGACTAAGCCAAAGTATCTGGAGATCGACGAGGTACTGAATCATTTGAAGTTGGCACTGGATCAACAGCAGCCCTTTTCGCTCATTCGGATCGGGGATGGCGAAAATTTGATTTTGTCTCAGGATACCGTCTGGCCGATGAAAAAGGTGTTGCAGGAACGATGGGCGGTCAAGGCCAATCTCGGACAAAAGGGACTGTTTCTGCCGAATACGGAATTGCGAGATGCGGTGGCCGAGGCAGTACGCAAAGCCAGCATTGCTGGCATCCTGCCTTACGATGACGAATCTATCAAAGCGCCATCCTATATGAAGCGAGAGCTGACTGACCAGGTTTTTACTCACTACGGCCTCTCTCCTGCGCTAACTTGCCATGCCTGCCTGAACCGGTATTTGGCTGCGACACCCGCTTTCTGGGACATGCTGAAAAATCGACGCATCCTGCTCGTCACCCGAACAGCCGCCGAAGTGAAGCCCGTCCTTGAAGCTGAGCCGTATCAGCTGCATATCCCGCACACGCTTGCATTTCATCAATATGAACAAATGGATGAAACGCTCCAGTGGATCACAGCGCATAAAGATGACTTTGAGATTGCGCTATTCTCCTGCGGGGTCAATGCGGTCGTTCTGGCGCAAAAAACGGCAGAACTCACTGGCAAGGTAGGGATAGACTTCGGCAAGGCGATTAACATCGTGATGTTCGGCAAAGCGAATTAATGGATAGCCTTGGCTTCTCTTATCAAGAAAAGCACCAGCACATTCAAGATTTGCTGGTGCTTTTAGCTATTACAAACCGTCCTAAAGTCCGTGGTCGCATGGAATATCTATTTAAAGCCATGAAACCTTACTTGCTTAAAAATAGACTTTGAGATTTCCCGTCACTTATTTTACAATATTATAGAAACTAGAGTTAAATTTGGAGATTATAAGGAGGATATTAGAAATGACACCTAACAAGAAATTGAAGACATATCCACTTACCAAAGCTAAGCATGTAAAGGTTCACGGTCGAACTACGCAAACACTTACACCACTAACTCTATTTTGGACAGGCAGCGGCATTGAATTGAATATCAAGGGCTCGGAGCTGTGGATTGAAATGGAGGCCGATTACCAGGTGTATGAGCACTGGATCAGTATTGTCATCAATGGTGCCCCGATGAGTCGCTTGATGGTGACGGCAGGACGGCATTGGATTTGTCTTTTGAGAGGAATGAATCCTGACATGGTTAAAAATGTCCGGGTGGTCAAGGATGTCCAGCCTATGAGCTCGGACTCGCGCTGCTTGTTGCAAATTCATGCCCTGAGGGTTGACGGTAAATTGCTGCCTGTCACAGATAAGCCCCACAAGGTGGAATTTATCGGTGACAGCATTACCTCAGGAGAAGGAACGATTGGAGCAAAGGAGGAGACAGACTGGGTCCCCATGCTGTTCACGGCACTACGCAATTATACAGCCATAGCTGCCGAAGCACTGAATGCGGACTACCGAGTGTTATCACAAAGCGGATGGGGTGTCCTAACAAGCTGGGATAATAATCCGCATGCGAACATTCCGGCATATTATGAGCAGGTATGTGGTGTGCTCACTGGAGAGCGAAATAAAGCATTAGGGGCATTTTCCGATCATGATTTTACCTCATGGCAGCCGGATGTGGTCGTGGTGAATTTGGGGACTAATGACGGGGGAGCCTTTTATTCTCCTGCATGGACGGACCCCGTAAGTGGGAAAGTGTACAAGCAACGCTTGAACGAGGATGGCACATTCAATGAAGAAGATTCACAAGCTTTTGAAAACGCTACCACAAATTTTCTTGTCAAGCTTCGTACCTGTAATCCCGCTGCCCATATTGTTTGGGCCTATGGGATGCTTGGTACTCCGATAATGCCAGCGATTTACCGGGCGGTAGACGCGTACAAGAAAAGTACGAGGGATCGGAATGTGTCCGTGTTCCAACTGCCTAACACGATGGAAGAAACGATAGGGTCTCGCAGCCATCCAGGGCTTCTCGCCCATACCCAAGCGGCAAATGTGTTGACAGGGTATTTGCGAGAAATTTTAAAGAATTAGAATCCATGAAGTAGAATCAACTCTGTTGAACCACGCTCATGAAGTAAACATAACATCACAACACCCAGGATATTTGTGCTCTGGGTGTTGTTGCTGACCATCATAGGAGAACCATGAACAGTCGGCAAGTTCTTCATAAGGAAATTCTCGTCTGATATATTTAAAAAAAAGGAGTCGAAGCGATGCCAGTAAATACCTCTGGACCGTTACGAACGGTCGTCGATACCCCCGAAATATAAGAGGAATACACCGTTTGTATCGCCCATGGCGCGGAAAGATCCTGTGCATTAAAAGCTTGTGTTTCATTAGCCCCTGTAGCTCCCAATACCCCTTCGGCTCGGTAGACTACCTCGCTCGGGTCATAATCGGTGCCACGTACGATTTCAACCGCATACGTATCTCCCAGTTCACCAATCAGACCCATGGAACCGCTAAAGGTCACAATCGGACCCGGTACAAGAAAAGTTCGCAGGGTAATCAAACCAAACCGCTCCGGTTCAGGACCCAGCTGGACATCGGGACCCTCACCTGATTTTGATGAATTTGTTGAACTTCTCATATCCAGAAAAAAACCCATTGCTTATCCCTCCAAATTGCAAGATACTCCATGATATGCGAGAAATTCTTAAGCGACTTGGACAAATTAGCAATAAATCTATCAATTCAGCTTAAAATAACCGATAGTAAATACATATGATATAAGCACTGGAAATGAATATGTAGATAGAAAGCAGGGGGTTTGATGAAACAACTGAAAACTTTAACGCTTCGCAAAAAATTGACAGCAGCATTCCTGCTGGTCATGCTTGTTCCTAGCATTATTGTCAGCTCTTTTTCTTATCAGGCAGCGTATAACCAGACAGACCAGCAATTAATGGACAGTGCGACGACTAGCGTTACCGCAGCCGACCGCGCAGTCACCCAGACGATTCAAGCCAAAATTGCAGATATCGAATATTACGCTACTACGATGACAGCCAGTGACAACACTCCAGATGCAGATGCAGCACTCCTGACGGAGCTGCAAATCTATTTGAAAATGCATGCGGAAGCCCTCGATATGTTCGTAGGAACTCCCGAAGGAAAACTCATCATTGGCAAAGCCACAGGACTGAACGTTGACCCTCGTGAGCGTCCGTGGTACAAACAGGCCATGGAGAAACCCGGACAAACGGTGATCAGCCCTGTCGGACTCAATTCGAACAAGGTCGCTGTCGTGTACATTTCACGTACGCTTCCTGACAATAGCGGTGTTCTCGGTCTTTCCCTGAACCTGAATAATTTAAAGGAAATTACAAATTTAAAAATCGGGCAGCAAGGATATGTCATGATATTGGATAACACCAAGCGTATCGTTACTCACCCGACAGAAGTCAGCGGAAGTACCCAATTGGGGGAAAAACTGTCGCAACTGTTTGCCTCCAAGGAAGGCAGCCTTAATTATGATCTGAATGGCGTTTCCAAAAACCTGATTTTTAAAACCAATGCTCTGACAGGCTGGAAAATTGCCGGAACGATGGACAAGTCGGAAACGAGTGCCTCCGCCAAGCCGATCCTCATCACGACCATCGTGGTGCTGGTCATTTCAGCTATCATTATCGGTGTGCTGGCGCTGTGGCTAATCAGCAGTATACTCAAACCAATCCAAAGATTGCGTAATTCTATGGATGCTATCAGCCAAGGTAATATTTCCATTAATGTGGCTACGACCAGCACGGATGAAATCGGTGAATTATCGAGATATTTTCAGCAAATGGTAGATAATCTGCGTAACATGATCAGAGAAATCCAAGCCATGACAAGCAATCTATCGGCCTCCTCGCAAGAGCTCGCCGCAGGTGCAGAACAAACAACCCATGCGATTGAGCATGTGACCGAAGCCATTCAGGATGTAGCCGCAGGCAGCGAAAGACAAGCCAACAGCGCCAAAGAAAATCAGGATCGTGTGTCAGGCATGTCAACAGATATCGCAGCCATGACCGAAGCTATGACTGAAATGACCACCTACTCTTCACAGGCCATTCAAGCGTCGGATGCAGGCAGTGAGCATATCGGCAATAGTGTCGTTTCCATTGATGGCATTCGTACTACAGTGGAAGAGCTGGATGCGATTATCGGCGCCTTGAGTGAACGTTCCGGGCGAATCGGAACCATTGTCACCGTCATTACAGAAATCGCCAGCCAGACCAATTTGCTTGCCCTGAACGCTTCTATTGAAGCAGCACGCGCCGGGGAGCATGGTAAAGGCTTTGCTGTCGTAGCGACTGAAGTCCGCAAGCTGGCGGAAAACTCCGCTCATTCGGCACAACAAATCCGTGAGCAGATTCAAGGGATTCAAAACGGCGTCTCCGAGGCCCTGACCGCGATGGAATCTGCCAAAGAACGCGTAAGCGAAGGCATCCATTCGGTTGACCTATCCGGCCGCTCCTTCTCCCGTATTCGTAGAGCGATCGTCAAATCCGCGAAGCAGCTCGACAACGTGGTAGTCTCTACAGCCGGAGTAGCAGATGGCACGAATGCAGTGGTCGGCAGCATGGAGGAAATTACTCGTATTGCCGAAGAAGCAGCATCCCATACCGAGACGGTATCCGCAGCCGCAGAGGAACAACTCGCCTCCATGGAAGAGATCGGTTCGTCTGCCGCAGATTTGACCCGTCTGGCAGAACAGCTTCAAGATTTGCTAACACAATTCCAATTGGATGAAACAAATGACCCTTCTGACCGATAAATAGAATGAGTCTTCATCACAAAGGAGGAATGAAAACATGGATATCGCAGCATTATCAACGGGTATGAGCCAGGCCAGCTTGGCGCAAGCCGTGAGCGTGAAAGTATTGAGTATGGCTAAGGATCAAGCAGGTGAACAGGGACAAGCACTAATCCAGATGATGGAAAAAAGCGTACAGCCTCATCTCGGAGGTCAACTGGACCTTCGGGCGTAGCTTCACCGCTATTCGACGGGCGTTCTGTTCGGTTCTAAACGGGCCGGAGCAGATCGCCCATTTTTTAACACATCTACCATCGCGATTTTTCGTTCAGCGCAAAACGTAGTAAACTATACATATCGTCCACGGCCTTGGTTCGGAGGATAGAGCAAAAAACGCACAATGAAAGAGGAGGGTACATAAATCATGAGTTATTCTGCATATTTCGAAAAGGTCAGAGAGCAGCAGCTTGATGAGCTGAAGGATTGGTTGTCCATTCCGAGTATTTCCGCATTATCCGAGCACAAGGGAGACATTAACAAAGCAGCCGATTGGCTTGCCGCCAAACTGACGTCTGCCGGATTGGAAAACGTTGAAATCATTCCGACTAAAGGCCATCCACTGGTGTATGCGGATTATCTGCACGCACCTGGTAAACCGACGATCCTCGTGTACGGTCACTATGATGTACAGCCGGTCGACCCGCTTCATCTGTGGGAAACTCCACCGTTCGAGCCGTCGATCCGCGACGGAAAGCTGTATGCGCGCGGAGCTACAGACGATAAGGGTCAGGTGTTCTTGCACATTAAGGCGGTCGAAGCCATTTTGAAGCAGGAAGACAAGCTGCCGCTGAACATTAAATTTTGCATCGAAGGCGAGGAAGAAGTGTCCAGCCCGAGCCTGCTTGAATTTTTGCAGACAGGTGCAGACCGTCTGGCTGCCGACGCTGTACTGGTATCCGACACCTCCCTGATCGAAAAAGGCAAGCCTGCGATTTGCACAGGTCTGCGCGGATTGTGCTCACTGGAAGTTGCGATCCACACCGCCAATACGGATCTGCATTCTGGCTCCTTTGGCGGCGGGGTGCCGAACGCGTTGCATGCTCTAGTATCCTTGCTGGCAACGCTGCATGACGACAAGGGACGCGTCAGCATCGACGGCTTCTACGACGATGTTGCGCCACTATCGGCTGAGATGAGATCAGAATTCGTGAAGCAAGATTTTAATGAGAGCAAGCTGCAAAAGGATCTTGCGCTTGAATCCCTCTACGGCGAAGAGGGATTCAGCTTCGTCGAGCGTGTCGGGGCACGTCCAACGCTGGAGCTGAACGGCGTGTATGGCGGCTTCCAGGGCGAAGGCACGAAGACGGTCATTCCGAAGGAAGCTCACGCCAAAATTACGTGCCGCCTGGTTGCCAACCAGAATCCGCAGGACATTCTGGACAAAATCGAGCGCCATCTGCGCGCCCATGTTCCGACAGGTGCCACGCTGATCATCCAGCAGGGTGAAAAAGCAAATGCGTTTAACATCGACCCGTCACACGCATTTCTGCAAGCAGCGGCGGATGCTTTTGAAAAGGTATATGGTGTACGCGCCCTGTTTACCAAGGACGGCGGCTCCATCCCAATCGTGGAAACCTTCTCGCGTGTGCTAACCGCTCCAGTCGTACTGATGGGCTTCGGCTTGCCGGATGAGAACTTACACGCGCCGAATGAGCATTTTAATTTGGAAAATTTCGATAAGGGTTTGCTAACCATCGTGGAGTTTTTGAAATCTGTGTAAGCTGATACCAAAAAAGCATTCACGGCATGTGATCAACCATGCTTCGTGGATGCTTTTTTACATTGGCTGCCGTCGACTAAGAAAAACGGGTGTAGCGCAACAGATGAACCAGCCGATTCAACCGCTCTATTTCCCGATCCAACTCGTGAAGCGGTTGCCCGGCCATAGCAGCGTTCGCTCTCAGATTACGCAGCAGGTTCATTTTCCGACCCATAAGTTTCGACACTGTGGCCTTCCCCATGTTGTTCACCACGGCATATTGCGTTAGCGGGTCAAGCTCAATCCACAATACATGATGCTGTTGAAAAAACGACAATAGTTGCTTTTTCAGTTCTTCCAGTTCTTTAAGCTCACCTGTAATTTGCGGATGATGATGAAAAGCCACATAGCCCATCACCCGCAGATCACTTATGATTTGTTCCAGTTGAAGCGTTTCGTTTATGTACACATTATTCGTCCTCATGCGATTCCTTGCGCCGTTCATATCATTTTCCCGGATGACGTTCACCACCTGAATATCGTTATCTTTTTATCGGTATGCTTCCATCATATACAAAAAAACAACCGGCTTATACGCCAGTTGTTTCCCGTTCCACAAAATACTTATTGGTCATAAAGTGAGCCTTGCCTCTGGAAGTGTCGACCATTCCCTTTTTGTTGTCGAGAAAAACAATTTCCCGGCATTTGGTGCAATACCACTTGGTCCGCATAAAGGGAGATTCCGTTACATAGGATGTGCCGCATTTGCAATCTACTTTGATCAAGGTCTCTGTTGATTTGTAAGCTTGGGACAGCTCTTTCAAGCCTGTAACCGGCTGTTGAACCGGGATAATGACTTCCTGATAGCTTGAATACTGATTATGAACTTTAAAATCAGCCACCAGTTCCGCATGTAGTCCAAAGTACTCTTTGCCAATCTCGGTTACAAATTTCTTGCCGATTCTGTAACACTCAAGCCATTCCTGTATCTGTTGATTAGACAAAGGCACCGTGCCCTTGATACCGCTATTTAATGTGTAAGTCATGATGTATAAAGTATCATCTTGTCTATGTCCGTACATGAGAAGCCTCCTTATAATACACTTGATAATGTACTACAAAGCGCAAAAAACATCAATTTTATTATTTGGCAAAAGGTTATAGCTGATTTATAACGTTCAGAAAATGGACATATAGAATAAAAGCAACTGACCTAGGTCAATTGCTTTGTCTTTCCACATAGTATTTGTTGGTCATATACCATGCCTTGCCTTTTTCCGTATCCACCATGCCCTTTTTGCGATCTAGGAACACAATGTTATTGCATTCCTTGCAGGACCACTTGGTCCTTTTATGCGGCGACTCTTCTATATAGGAAGCTCCGCATTTGCACTCTACCTGAATCCATGTTTTATACTGGCTGTACGCCTCTGCCAACGGGTCTACGTCTACAGCTTTACTTACCACCGCAGGCTGTATCATGGATATATGATCCCGCTGCTCCGAGTATTCATTATGTACCTTAAAATCTGCTACCAATTCAGGATTCAAACCAAAATACTGTTTACCAACTACCGTTACAAACTTGCTGCCAATTCGATATGCTTTTATCCATTCCTGAACCTGCTTACTGGATAGGTCGACTGTTCCCTTTATGCCGCTGTTCAGCGTATAGGTCATCAAATGTTCGTTTTGTGTCATATGTCTCCCCGTTCACCTCCGATCAAGAATATACCACAGGTAGACCTAAGCAAAAGCTACTTACTGCTACCTGAAGCAACGAGCTTTTCTGCCTTGTGATCCTTTTAATACAAGTATAACTCAAAACCCGAGCCGTCTTCCATTTTGTCTATATCCTGAGCACTGATTTCGCAGGGATCTATACTCGCCTCCTTAGACTATCACAAAATGCATTTTTATCTTTTTATCACTTTGTGGTACAGTCTTCTACATTAATCATTCATGCGAGTTGGCGGATGAGCTAATGGTAGTTTCTTCCTTCCTTATATATTACAACACTTTTGCACAAATTCCTACATATTTCAGCGGTGTAATCGTTTTTTTTGAATTCATTCGTGTGATATATTTGCTCTTAGGGAGGCGAATCCATTTTGGAAAGAAAAAGTGTTATGGTGTATGAACACTCCGATTCTCTGCCCCATGTCTTTCATACCAGTCGAACCGATGTACAAATCGTTGAAGAATTCTTTTCATGGATTCACTCCCCATTTTCACTTAAATAACTCCAGGCAGGTGACGCATGCGTAATCATATAAATCAGATGACCATCACGCTCAGCCCGCAGAAGTATTGATTATACCCTTGGTTTCTCCTGCGGGCTGAGCCTTTGCCCAAGGGAGCGTGATGGTAATGAAGCCTAACCGAAAAAAACGTAATCAAGCCTATTTTAGACATCACAGAAAGCGAGTTATTCAGCGTAAGAAGCGACTTTCAGCACACCGGGGTTGGGTCGCCAAATTCGACGGTGCATTCTCCAAAGGGAAAATTCATTGTTCCTGCTGGATGTGCAGTGAAAAAACAAATCGACTTGGCTATCCCAAATCGGAGTTATCAAGAATAGCTAACTGTCAGGAACAGCTTCTGGATTATGATTTTTAAACTACAAATGATCAAAACAAGCGAATGTCCTTTTTTGTGACAATCGCTTGTTTTTACGTTGGGTCACTTAGCAAGGTCATCCCACAAAAACAAAAGCCTTCCCGACCATCCTTCACTGTTGAAGGATCATCGAGAAGACTTTGCACCCCGCAAGGAACAAGAGGTCAGATTTTTAATTCTCCAAGCCTGATTAATTCCACGACCGCCCGTGAACGACCTTTTACGTTCAATTTTTGCATTACGTTCGCGATGGGGTTTGAAACACACCAAGTTTGTTGTTAAGGTAAAAGGGCACTACTTTTTATCCCATTGATTTTGCTTGATAAATTCATCAAAATCATCACTTGTGTCCATAACCAATCTTTGTCGATTGTATTTGTTGTACTCTGCTGTCGCCAACTTCTCTGCAATCTCTTGCGAAATACTTCCTGCATTTATCAGAATATCTCGCTCATTGAATTTCAGGAATGAGTCCAACTTCTGGGTCCAGTCCTTCATATACATCGGGGATTGACGTTCCGCCTGATCTTCCGCATAGTCCAGATACATCGTTACGATGCGATTCAACGCCTGTATTTCTTTATCGGTCAAATAGTTCTTGGCTACGGTTATATCGCTCTTCCTTACTTTGTCGCCTTTCCAACTCGTTAATCCCATATTGTCTTTATCAGCGCTTGCTCGCTCGGCAATCAGCTCTGCCGCGGTATGACCATGGATGGCAAAATGAAGTTTGTTTTGTACAGTAGCGAAAAACTCTTTGGACACATTGGAATGGGGGTCATAATCAACCGATAAGGCGTAGATATCCGTAATCTTGCGATAGAACCTTTTCTCCGATGCACGGATATCACGAATACGCTGGAGCAATTCATCGAAGTAGTCTTGTCCAAAGTGACGCATATCTTTCAAACGCTCATCGTCCATTGTAAAGCCTTTGACAAGGTACTCATTAAGCCGCTCGGTTGCCCACTGTCTGAACTGCGTGCCTCTGTGCGAGCGGACACGATACCCGACAGCAATAATCATTTCAAGATTGTAATGCTTGACCTTGCGTTTTATTTCTCTTGAACCTTCAATTTGAACTTGTAAGTATTCCTTACAAGTTGCATCAAAAGCTAGTTCATTTTCTACATAGATGTGTTTAATGTGAAGTGTAATGTTTTGAGACGTTGTCTGATATAACTCTGCAATTGCCTTCTGAGTCATCCAAACGTTTCCATTCTCCAGCTTTACGTCTATTTTGGTATTACCATCTTCTGTCTGGTACATTAAGATATCTGTACGATTGTTCAATTTCTCAACTCCCATTCCTTTCCAACTAACGCTTACGGAATCATACGTTCTTATTTTAACATATTTGAAGTAAACACATTGACAATAAAGTCTCCTATTTTACAATCCTCGCCCTTTTTTTATCTATATTTAACATATGTCACAGCCATTTAAATTTTTTTCACTCCAATTTACTTAACGAAGCTTCCATCTCAGCACTAAGAATCGCGATGGTTCAAACCGCTTAGTGAAACCGTTTGATCCAGTAGACCATTTTTGTAATACGTATATTTGGCATCTGGAGATGATGTAGGATTTGTCGCAGCTATGTTTGCCTGAGAGTTGTATTTTTTTAGAAATAAAATATATTTTCTGCATTTTTGCAAAACAAAAGCCTTCCCGACCAGCCTTCACTTTTGAAGGATCATCGAGAAGACTTTGCACCCCGCAAGGAACAAGAGGTCAGATTTTTAATTCGCCAAGCCTGATTAATTCCACGACCGCCTGTGAACGACCTTTTACGTTCAATTTTTGCATTACGTTGGAAATATGATTGCGCACCGTCTTCTCACTAATAAATAGTTGTCCGGCGATGTCACGTGTTGTTTTGTCCTGCACAAGCAGTTCAAATACTTCACGTTCACGGTGAGTTAACAAAAACTTGTTTTTGTGGTCGTTACCCTTCGTCAATTTCACCCCTCCTTGCTCGGGTTTTGTGTGGTGTAACAAGGTTAAGGGATACAGTCAACACATTTTATGTCATGTACTCAGGTATGGTTCAATATGCGTATAAAAATGGGCCTAGGCACTTATTTTCCACCTTTACTGAATCGTTAAACTCTGTGTCTAATTTTATGTATTGACAGGCATATGGGGCAGCCTTATGATAAGAAAACCGCGACTGATAATCATTATCAAATAATAATTCGATATAGATATCGCGCAACAGATTATTGCTCATGGCCGCTTGGCCAGAAAGGGTGTTCATTGATTATGAAATTACGTTACGCTGTACCAGCCGGAGTGCTGGTTTCTTCTATTCTGTTCGCAGGTTGCGGACAAACCGGAACTGCTACTCAGCAGCCCGCTGCAACGACCAAGGATGCGGAAGCAACTACGACTCCTGCGGCCTCTGCCCCCAATTTTGATCAAGCGGTAGCCGCTTACCGTGCCTATGCTACCCAGCAATGCGATACGTTTGTGAAAAAGACAGAAGAATTCACGAACGCGGTCAAAGCTGGCGAGCTGGACAAAGCCAAGGCGCTGTATGCTCCTGCACGTATGTACTATGAACGGATTGAACCGATTGCGGAAGCGCTGGGCGATCTTGACCCGAATATTGATGCGCGTGACGGTGATGTGGATGCAGCGGACTGGCGCGGCTTTCACCGGCTTGAAAAAACGTTGTGGGAAGAAAACACCACCAAAGGGTTGGACGAGTTTTCCGACCGCCTGTTGAGTGATGCAAAGCTGCTGCGTGCCAAGGTGGAGACGGTCAACATTGACGCCAGCCTGATGGTAACGGGTGCAGTCGAGCTGCTGAACGAAGTATCCACCTCCAAGGTGACGGGTGAAGAGGAACGATATTCCCACACGGATTTATACGACTTTGCAGCCAATGTAGAGGGCGCACAAAAAATATATGAGATTTTGAAAACAGACCTGAATCAAAAAGATGCGGCGCTGGAAATGCAAATTGGCGAGCGCTTTGAGGCATTGCAGAAAGAATTGGCTCCTTTCAAGGAAGGCGAAGGCTATGTATCTTATACGAAGCTGAAACCAGAAGAAATTAAAAAGCTGAGCCAAAACCTTGATGCGCTGGCAGAGCCATTGTCCCAAATGGGAAAATTGTTAGGAGTATAACGATATGAAAGGCTTCAAGCGGCAAAAGGGAACGAGACAGGAACTACAGCAGCGTACAGATTCCCGTGAAGAACAGGTTGATCTGGTCAAAAAGGGTGCTAAGTCAGAGGATGTTCTGCTAGAAAATGATGTGCGTTCAGCAAAGAGTAAATCTGTATCACGCCGGGATCTATTGAAGCTGGCCGGGGTCGGGGGACTGGGGCTCCTGCTCGGCGGCGGTGGCGTGGGGGCTGTGCTGACAGCCAGCCAACGGCTCGAAAGCATGATGACGGATGCGGATACCAAGGATGTGGTTCCTTTTTATGGGAAGCATCAGGCGGGTATCGTGACTCCGGCCCAGGATTTCATCTGCTTCGCCGCCTTCGATCTGACGACGAGCGATAAGGAACGGGTACGCAGCCTGTTTAAAGCCTGGACAGAAGCCACTGCTACGATGACTTCTGGCGCGCTGATCGGCAACGATAACGAAAACCTCAACCTGCCTCCATCCGATACGGGCGAAGCGGCGGGATTATCGCCGTCACGGACGACGATTACCTTTGGTGTGGGTCCTTCCTTTTTTGATGGACGCTATGGATTGGCAGGGCTTAAACCTGCCGGACTCCGTGAGCTACCCCGTTTTCAAGGAGATGCGCTGGACGACCAATGGTGTGGTGGCGATATCGGGGTACAGGTATGCGCCAATGATTTGCAGGTAGCTTTCCATGCCCTGCGTAATTTGGCGCGTATCGCCAGAGGAACAGCGGTGCTTCGCTGGACACAGGAAGGCTTCCAGCGGACAGCACAGGCCGATCCGGCGGGAAGCACGCCGCGCAATTTACTCGGCTTCAAGGACGGTACGGGGAACCCGGATACCTCCAAGGCTGACGAGATGAACCGACTGGTATGGACACAGGCCAGTGACGGTCCTGCGTGGATGGGCGGCGGCAGCTATATGGCTGTGCGGCGTGTACGAATGCGGGTGGAGGTATGGGATCGCTCGACACTGGGCGACCAAGAGGATACCTTTGGACGCCATCGCAGCAGCGGGGCCCCACTGGGCAAGGCCAAGGAGTTCGACAAACTCGATCTGGCGGCCGCAAGTCCAGAAGGCAAGCCGATCACGCCTCCCACCTCTCATGTGGCATTGGCTCATGGAGACGGAAGCATTAATATTTTGCGGCGGTCTTATTCTTATTCGAGCGGATTGGACAAGCAAACAGGACAGCTCGATGCCGGGTTGCTGTTCATCAGCTACCAACGTGATCTATTCAAGCAGTTCGTCCATATTCAGGAGAAGCTTGCGCGCAATGACAAGCTGAACGAATACATTGTACACAAAGGCAGTGCGGTGTTCGCCTGCTTCCCGGGTGTATCGCAAGGCGGCTACATCGGGGATACGTTATTTTAGCAGCAGGCCAGGAAGGGGATTTATATGAATCGGCGCAATAAAAGCTTGGGATGGGTGTTTCTGCTGGTGGCTCTGCTGCTGACAGCAACTCCGTTCATATCCGGCTCCGGGTCGGTCGCTTTCGCACAAACAGATGCCAAAGCTGTTTCCAATGATCAGCTCATGCCTGTGGTGGGTGGCGCACTGGTGGAGGCAGGACAATCCCAATGGGCGGAAGCTTCCAGGGACGTCAAAGAATTCCGTACGCTGTGGGAAGTTGCCAAAACAAACGGCGGTGATACAGCCCATATCGCAGCGGTGGACAAGGCTCTCGCGGATGCAGAGCAGGCGCTTGCCAGCAGCGGCGGAGAACCGGCGAAAGCCGCACTGTCCGTACTGGCCCGCTCGGTCAACGAATTTGTGGCTGCTGCGGAAGGCGACAAACCCGCCCCGGCTGGAGCCAAAGCAGCAGAAAAGCTGCTCCCCATGGCGAAGGGTAGTCTGGCTGCCATGCAAAAAGGCGACTGGACTGCGGCCCGCACTGATTACGACCGGATCGTAAAAGCATGGTATCAGGTGGAGACACCGATTCGTTCGGACCATTTTCCGGTATACAGTGCGCTGGAAACTAAAATCAGCCTGATTCGCATTTCCATGCAAGCCGAGCCCATACGACAAGAACAGGCTCTCAAGGAAATGCAGGAGCTAACGGCTTTGTTGTCGGATTACAGTCAAGGAAAACTGGTGAATACGGGTCAAAAAGCTGGTGCAAACAACGCAGCTAATGGCTCAGTAGCCTCGCTAAGTGATGCGGTCAAGCTCCTCGAATCCGCACGACAGGATGCGACAGCCCATCAGCCTGAGCAAGCGGCTGACAAGGTAGGGCGTTTCATCGCCCTGTGGCCTTCGGTCGAAGGACATGTGCAAATTTCCGATCCGGCGTCCTATACCGCGATTGAAAATGAAATGACCGAGACTTCCGGTTATCTGCTGTCTTCTCCACCGAACACGGCCAAAGCGATCCAGACCCTGGATCAGATGCTGAAAAGGCTTCGTCCGTTGACGGAAGAGCGTTCCTACACCGCTTGGGATGCGGCACTTATTTTGCTGCGTGAGGGGCTGGAAGCCATTCTGGTACTCGCGGCTCTGCTGGCGTATGCCAAAAAAAGCGGCCAAGCTGTGGCTGGTCGCTGGATATGGGCTGGTGCCGGAACGGGGCTGGTGCTGAGCGGAATCCTGGCGGTGCTGTTCACCACACTGGTCGCGGCCGCCGCATCGGGCAGCATGCGTGAGCTGCTGGAGGGTGTGACTGGACTGGTCGCGGTTGTGCTGATGCTGACCGTCGGTAACTGGCTGCATACCAAATCCAATGCTGCCGCGTGGAACCGCTTTGTCGAGAACAGCGTAGACAACGCGCTGGCGCGTGGCAGCCTGTGGTCGCTGTTCGCCGTTTCTGCGCTGGCGATTTTGCGTGAAGGCGCCGAGACGGCTATCTTTTATATCGGTATGGCCCCGGCTATCGAAACCTCTCAATTGCTGATTGGTATTGGCTCGGCAACTGTCATACTGGTTGTGCTGGCATTGGCGATCATCAAGTTTAGCGTACGATTGCCGATCCGCTCCTTTTTCCTGACAGCCACCATACTGATTTACTATCTCGTATTCCGGTTTCTGGGCGAAAGTATTCATTCGCTTCAGGTGGCTGGCAAGCTTCCGGGGCATACGGCCTCCTCGCTGCCATCCATTAGCTGGCTGGGTATGTATCCGACTTGGGAAACGTTTATCCCACAGGTCGCTGTGCTGATCTTCATGGTGTGGCAGCTTGTACGTCAGGAAATGCGCAGCTCCAAGCAACGTTAAAGTCAGCGATTGGAATCGAATTTTGCAAATTCCTGAATGCAAAAATAACGAAAAAAACGTCAAAACGCAGGCCCATTCTCTAGCGGCCGACGGTTTTGGCGTTTTTTTAGTCCCGACAAGCGAGTGTTGATTTTTACGATTAGAAAATATCCTCCAGCAAAGGAATCATACGCTGGTGATGGAGTAAGTCTGTACGGTCACCGTGCTCGCGAATCACGTGTACCTCACCGCGAAAATCCAGCAGCTCTGCCGGCGTAGCATGTCCCAGAAAATGCACCGGACTATAGCTTAGTCCATAAGCTCCTGCATTCGGAATGACAATATAATCACCCTCCTGAATCGGAGGAAGCTGCGCTTTTTTCACAAGACAATCCTCGGGTGTACAAAGCGGGCCGACAATGCTTACGGTTTCCAGTTTCATGGTTGCTTCTGGCCGAAGCTCCCCGATCCGGTCTGCGGCCTTCCCTAATTTCAGCTCGACAGCAGCAGCCTCTTGAACAGGCATGTCCTGCCCCTCTCCTTGCCCGCGCATAATTCGCACCGGATAGTTGTCCCTAATCCGACGTCCTCGAAAGGCAGCCGAGGCATAATGGTTCATACCGCCATCAGCTACAACGAACTTTTCTCCCTTGGATTCCTTCGTATACAATACCCGACAGACATACATTCCTGCCTGAGCAACCAGATATCTGCCGCTTTCGATAATCAGCGTAGCACCTGGCAGACGGGATCGAGTCTGCTCTGCCATCGCGTTCAGTCCGTCGATCACTTGTCCCATATCCAACGGCTGCTCATGAGTAAAATAAGGAACACCAAACCCGCCGCCCAAATTTACCGTATGCATCGCAACACCATACTGATCCTGTATCCGTTCTGCCAATTGAAGGGTATTCGCAAATGAAGCTAAAATCTGATCCGCTTTCAGCATTTGCGTGCCTGTATACACCTGAATGCCCTGGAAATATACATGTGGACAATCTTCCAGCACCGTAAAAAAGTGATCCAACTGCCCCTCGTCCACACCAAAGGGACGAGGAACGCCGCCCATTTTGATCGTCGATCCCGACAAATCGTTATCGGGATTCACACGAACTGCAGCGCGGACAAACAAGCCTGCTTGGGCGGCAATGTCCTCCAGCAAGCGCAGCTCCCGCACCGACTCGACATGAATGCAGCCGATTCCACAGGCTACCGCCTCGCTCAGTTCGGCTACCGTTTTTCCCGGCCCGGCGTACAGCATGTCTTCCGGGGCATACCCGGCCTCCATCGCGACGAACATTTCCCCGGCCGAAGCGATTTCGACGCCGCAGCCTAACGTGCGAAGCAATCCCGCCAAGGCTACGTTGCCATTAGCCTTGAGTGCGTAATGCACACGCACAGCCGGGTGCAGACGGGATAGCAGCGAGCTGACATGTGCATGCAGCGCGTCGCCATCGTAGTAGTAAAATGGCGTCGGATGTTCGCCGAAGCGTTCCAGCAAGGCTTCGTCCTTTTTATCCATCTGCTGAATCTCCCCCCTTCTTCTTTTTCCTATACCGCATAGATCGTCGTGCCTGATCGGGCGGCCTCATGAATAGCTGCCAGCAATCTGACGCGCTCGGCGGCCTCGTGAAACGGAATCGGCTCCGCGACTCCCCGGATGATATTGCAAAATGCCTCCAACTGATTGACGTAATAATTCATCGGCTCGAAAGCTGTTTTAATTTTGGAGTCTGTCATTGTATCCTTCGTTATTTCCGTCTTGATCGTTATTTTATAAAAGCCCAGATTCGCCCGAAAGCAGTCCTGCAAAGTAACGACCGCCGAATCAAAGGTCAATACATGAGCGCAGCGGTATGGCCGCTCGAATGAAAAGAGGGCGGATGCCTCCATTCCCTCCGGATAACGAGCCTGTGCACGAAATGTCCAGTCACAGCCGTTAGGACCGTCGAAATCCGATTGACTGCGGAACTCCGCCTGCTCCAGTCCAACGACTGCTTGAAGAAACTGGAGCCAATACACGCCCAAATCCCAAAAGCATCCCCCACCCTGCTCCGGTCGGGATCTATAATTCTCCGTATGTCCATCCTTTGCGGGAATGCACAGGCTGGTCGCTATAGAGCGCAAACAACCATAGCGACCGGAATCCACGATATTGCGCAGCTCGCGCTGCCAAGGATGATGCTGCACCATGACTCCTTCCAACAGGTGAGCGCTGCTCTGCCTGACTGCCGCTTCCAGGGGAGCCAGCTCCGCCGTGTTCAGACATAACGGCTTCTCCACAAGCACATGCTTGTGAGCCTGTAAGGCTTTACCGATCCACTCCGCATGCAGATCGTTACTCAGCGCAATATACACGGCGTCAATCTCCGGGTCGCTCAGCATATCCTCGGCATGCCGATAAACGACACTAACGCCAAAACGGTCCGCCAAATCTCCTGCCTTGGCAACAGTCCGGTTCGCAAGCGCGGTTACACGGGCCCCGGCAACGTAACGGATCGGCTCCAGCAGCGCACGAGGGGCAATGGCTGAACAGCCAATGAGGCCAAAGCGGATATCCCGTACCGCAGGCTCTTGTGCGGCTGCGGCGGTGTTCATGACCCTTTCTCCAATCCCGCTGAGCCTGCTTGCACCTGGGCGTTCCTCACGTATGACTCCATATAGCGTGGTGTCTGACTACGCAACTCCACGATCCTCCGGTGCATGTCCTCCAAAATCTCAGCGCTTCCACCATAGATTTGCATCCACGTATCGTACCGTATCCCCATTCCCAGCCGTTCCCACAGGTCCGCATTATGCATTTCATGCACACCGAACGGCTCCAGCATAATGAGTGGAGTAGCTGTGGCGAACGAATCTGTCAGACTACCCCCGCCGGGCTTGCTGACAATGGCCTGGACATGACATGCCTGGTCCAGCATGCTATGGTAATCTGGCCCGGCTTCATACAACGTCTCCTCGCCAGCCTTCACCTCACCGAAAGGCGGAAAGGTATGCTCCCCGGCTTCATTCCGTTGCCATGTTCTCCACTGCGGGTCCATTCGGAAATAGCGTATACCGTCCCGCTGCCCATCGGGCTGATCCTGATCATACAGCAGCAAATCCAGTTCCCAGCCCGCTTCTTCCAGCCGTCCGACCTTTTCACGGTACGTGCCCATACCCCAACCGCCGCCATGCACAAATAAGCGGGATTTCCGGGCCTCAAGGGGAACATGCTCTACAGCGGGGACATCAATATAGTGGCTGACTCTATTTTGGTCATTTTCAAAAAATGTCGTTTCTCCACACCCATCGGCAAAGTGCGGGTTATGCTTGGCCAGATTTTTCCACGAAGGAGAAGGCGTCGAATCCATATACACAATGTCCACATGCACCGATCCCGGCTCCCTGCGCTTGCGATATTCCTCCAGCACATACATCCAATGACCGGACAAGCATATAAAATGCTGTCGATCCTCCTCCATCCATCGGGTCAGCAGCACTTCCATGGCAGCGAGATCAAGCGAATTGCGCATATCCTGCGGAACCTTCTGTGACATTAAGGCCACAGCGAAATTATCATGGTAAGCTTTGCGGTTTTTGTCCACCTTGAGACGGGCCGACTCGGGCAGCACATTTTCAAATACATGAATCGCCGTCTCCACACCCAGCCTGCGAAGACCCGCTTGCATCAGCAAGCCGGGAGTATAAAAGCCTAATCCGAAACCGGAACACAAAATCGTTACCTTCATACTCTGATGCACACTCTTGCTCATGCTCATACGCCTCCCGTTTAATTCAGCACTGTAAAATGATGCTCCGCCAAAAATTGCTCCAGCTTCGCAGTCAGACGCATTTTTTCCTTATCACCCGCGGCAACCAGTTCCAAATAAAGACGACCTTTTCCACGTGCTACACCTTCAGGCCCACCGGACACGGAAGGACCGTCACCACTATTAATCCCGCTAACACGAGCCTGCTTGGCAGACGACCTGCCCCCGCGCTCCGTTGTTTTTCTGCTTGGCGTGCTTTTATGGCCTGCATTCCTGTTTTCTCCATCTCGTCCGCCCGTGTTCACATATAGCGTATTGGCGCCCAGCGGCATGACGCCTTCTTCACGTTCACCTGTGAACAGCAGTCCTTCACATTCCAGCTCTTCCAGCAATTCTTCATAGGACAAACTGCCGTCATGGGACAGCGAATAATTCGTCAGCGTGCCACGCATATTTTTTTTAGCCAAAAAAGTGTCCAATTGGTGCTTGATCAGACTCATGGATTTACGGGCATTAATTTCAATAATAGGCTCCAGCTTCCCGCCGCGAAGTGTCATCGAGTCAATGCAGACGTCGCCGTAATAACCGTCCTGATACAGCTGCTTCCCTACATCCTGCATTAAGCGAAAATAGCCCTCACGCTCCAGCCGCTCCATAAAAGCCTCATCCGGCGACAACGATTCCCGGTAGGAGAATTGGGTGTTAGCCAGCCACTGCACAGACAGGATATCGACACTTCCGTTATCACCAATCGTAAATTGGCATGAAAAATCCTGCTCCTTTTCCAGAAAAGGCTCCAGAAGGAACAGTACCCGTTTGCCTTTTCGTTCCTGTCCACGTAAATACGATACAATCCGGTCCAGCATCTGTGTTGAGGTAATGTGCAGGTTTCCCTTGCCCGATACGCCAAAATCATCCTTGATTAAAAAGCTTCCATCCCGTAGCAGCTTTCGTCCCGCCTCGGCTACATCCGCAAACGAGGTCACAATATAGCCGGGATGGCGCAGTCCGAGACTGCGTTTTAAATCGGAAGAATAGGTTTTGGCATTCACCTTGCGGATCGTTTCCAGCGGCGGCTGATGCAGCGTAATACCCCAGGCGCGTGCAGCCTCCTCCACATGAGGCAAACCTGCAAATGGGCTAAGCACACATCCCTCCAGTTGCGGAAACCCTGTACTGGCATCGGCCTTGCGACTGCCCAGAAGTTCAAAAACAGAAGCCGCTGACACATTCCCCGCCTGCTCCGTTCCGTCAGTCAAATCCCGTTCATTCACCGCCGGGCGAAAGCCCAACTGCGCAATATACTGACGATGCACAGGCGAAATCGCATAGCGGGTCAACAACGCGTCTCCCGGCTGGCAAAAGCTGAACAGCAGCTCATCCATAGCCGCCACAATCGCAGAAGAAGCTCGGTCAGGAATGGCGGGCAAGGAAGCTAACTGGACATCCCGCCAGTAAGCCTCCGCCTCGAACGTTCCCATATACAAATGACGCTGGTTTGGTATCGCATTCATATGATTCGCTTCCTTTCCTACTTCGCTTGTACAGCACCATCCCAAATACTCTGCTTTCCATGTACATCTTCAACTCATATATGACAGTAACGCTACTGGCTTGCACTTGTATAATCACGCAAGGCAAACTGCCATATAAAGCGGATCACCGCCAGTAGCCAGACCGGAGCGAGGAATGCCCATAGAATCAAGCCGGGTTCCATTTTGCCCAGAATAAACATCGGTGGAAAATTACAAATTACAAACACCGGAAGCACGAACAAGCCAATACGCTGGATCAGATTACTATACACCGCCATCGGCACATGGTTCGTATCGAAAATGCTGTTGGATAGCTCTGTCACCCCGTTCGTGCGGATGATCCAGAAGGCTAGCAGTTGGGGCAGCAAAAACACGGAGTAGGCCGTCAACACCCCGCAACCGAGTAACACAGAAAAGCCCCCGACCGTTTCAAAGTTAAACGGCAGACCGAGCTTATACCAGCCAATGCCCGTCATGATTCCGCCGCCGACTACGTTGGGAATGGTGTAGCCCAGCTCAAATTGCCGCAGCGTCACCATAAATTGCAGGGACACCGGCTTGGTCATGAGCACATCCAATGAACCGGTACGAATTTTGTCAGGCAGACTTGTAAAATTGCTGTAGAACAAGCCGCTGTAAAAACCGCTCATCATCGTAAATACGCCGATATATAATAGCACCGCGTCAGGAGACCAGCCGTTAATAT
This sequence comes from Paenibacillus sp. NRS-1781, assembly GCF_050467745.1. Taxonomy (NCBI): domain Bacteria; kingdom Bacillati; phylum Bacillota; class Bacilli; order Caryophanales; family Paenibacillaceae; genus Paenibacillus; species Paenibacillus sp. NRS-1781. The sequence goes on along the minus strand of NZ_JBITPI010000026.1, from coordinate 84,862 downwards.
CCGTCCCGGCCCGGTATGGAACCGAGGCGTACAGCAGCTTGATGAGCAAATAAGCGGTTTCGACCAGAAAAGCAGTAATGAAATTAATGCGGTATTCCATCTGCGACATGACGGAAAACTGGACGAACTTCCAGTACAGCCGGATATAACGTCCAGCGTTTCGGATAACATTTTTCATGCTAACCTCCTACCGAGACAAAGCGTTTGACCCCGACTTGCCACACCCGGCGCGATACGGCCGCCAGTACTACAATCCAGAGCCATTGTACGCCAATGCCTTCAGCGGCTTCCAGCATGGTTAGCTTGCCTGTTAATGCGTTCACTGGAAAAAATACGGTGTAGCTAAACGGGAGCAAACTGAACATGCGGGCCAAAACGTCTCCAAAAATCGTCAGCGGAAACACCGTGCCACTAGCTACATAAATGACGAGCGACAACGTGTAAAACAGTCCCGCCGATTCCGTCACCCAAAAGGCTATGCCGCTCAGCGCGTAATAGACCACAAAATTGAGCACTAGCGCCCCCGGCAACGCCAATATGTAAAGCAGGATATACGACAGCCTGAAGCTGATTTGTCCTTCCAGGCTAAGGCACAGCAGCAAAATCGCAGCCGCCAGCAGCACTACTGCGGACTGTACCGCCTTGCCTCCAATAAACCGACAAAAACGGTAAGCAAAATAATGTACAGGCTGCACCATGAATTTGGCCAGTCCGCCTTCCTTGATGTCTGTAGCAATTTCGTATTCAAACCCCGTGGCGATCAGCTTCCCGGTTACCCCTGCCATGACTACATACACCAGCATTTCTGGCAAAGAGTATCCCAGCACCCTTGCTTGTCCCGAAGAACCGAATACCGCAAGCCAGAGAAAAATTTGCGTCATGATCGGCAGCATGAACCCCGCCATTTGGAGCCAGTAATTGGCCCGGTATTCCATTTCGTTTTGCATGCCAAGCTGGAGCACCTTCATATATTTGTTATTTCGCATCGGCTAGCCTGCCTCCATCGTACAAATTGGCTATCCCCTCTTCCAACGGGACGTCCTCAATCGTAAAATCAACGACAGGCAGCGCATCCAAAATCTTTTTGGACCAGGTCAGAGTATCTTCTGCATCCAGCTCAAATACCGCATCCAGCTCCGAGTTGGAGCGCAGCTTGCCAAGTCCCGCCAACGTCAGGTTAGGCACAGGGGTCTCCAGTCGAACCTTGAGCAGCTTGCGGGCGCCGATCACCTCATTCACCTTGTTCAAATCCCCGTCATACACCAGTCTTCCCCCGCTGATAATGATGGATCTGCTGCACAAGTCCTCAATATCCTTCATGTAATGGCTTGTCAGCAGGATGGTTGTCCGGTGTGTCCGGTTATAGGCTTTGAAAAACTCGCGAATTCGCCGCTGGGAAACCAGATCCAGTCCAATGGTCGGCTCGTCCAGTAAAATGACCCGTGGACGATGCAGGAGCGCGGCAATCAGCTCCATTTTCATACGCTCGCCCAGAGATAAGCGCCGAACCTGAACATGAAGCTGTTCCTCTACCCCAAGCAAGGTAACCAGCTCGTCCAGCGCCTCTTTGTAACGACTTTCATCTATTTCGTAAATAAGCTTGTTCAGCTCGAACGACTCGCTGGCAGGCAAATCCCACCAGAGCTGGTTTTTCTGTCCCATCACGATGGAAAACTGCCGTTTAAACTCCTTTTGCCGCTTCCACGGGGTAAAGCCAAGTACAGAGGCTTCCCCCTCACTAGGATGAAGAATGCCGGACAGCATTTTGAGCGTCGTTGTTTTGCCCGCACCGTTCGGACCGAGAAATCCGACGATTTCGCCTTCCTCAATGGTGAAGCTGACATCCCGTACGGCCTCCTTGGTCAGCTTTTCCCGCCTGAACAGGTTTTGTAATGATTTGCGCACGCCCGGCTCCTTTTTATAGTACGTAAACGTTTTCGACAATTGATTCAATGTAATGGACGGCATTCAATTCTCCTCCTCTTTCATCTGTCCGTGACACCTTGGTGAGCCGTTCCTGATATGATTTACGTGATACGTTATGCCTGAACTACTGGGCTGCTTGCTCGGCTAAAATCATCAATTCCTCCAGCATATGCCGCTGTTTGTCAATCAGGCCGAGGGCGCGTTCGCTAATGTCAGGCATCCGATGCTTGCGCAGTTGAAGACCTGTTTTGTAAATATGCAGATTGAGCTTATGCCATTCCGCATTCAATGACTGTGCCAATTCCACCACATGCTGCGCTCGCGGTCCCAATGTGGCTTCATGCAGCATGCAATAATCCGCTGTGTAATCGGTCAGATGAAGGGCACTGCCCAAACGCAGATTGTAATAGATTTCATGGCAGTACGTACGGAAGTCCGCATCCTCCATGTCTGTCAACAGGCGGAAGTCCTCGACAAAGGCCCGGTAGCCCTCATCTCCCCGCTTGACCTGTTTGCCAACTGCGACATTTCCGGGGTTATTTCCCGGGTCAATGGACGAAGGTACACCTCTCCAGACCGCTTCATGTCCAGTCACATATTGACGAATATGGTATGCACACGCCGCATGCAATTCGCCTGGCGAAATCGGCGCGGGCTGTTCCACCAGCCAAGCATATTCAATAATGCCCTGCATCAGGTCGTCGAGCCGGGCCGAACCGACGTAAGTCATGGCATGGCCCGAAGAATCCAGCAGGAAGCTGTCATTTACCTGTGCTGTTCGCTCCTGCAAGTCCAGTCCAGACAGTTCAATGACATGGCCCCTTGGGTAATTTTTCACATACACGTCGTGGTAGGTTAAAGCGGTACTCGATGTGTGCAGCATCGTACCGTAGCCAGTTGTCAGCGCCAGAAGCAGATGGGCTTCATCGCTTACGCCAGTAATCCATGGCTCAACCCGAATCACCGGACCACCGCTGGCTGCCATTTCCTGAAGCTGCTCCGGATATTTCTCGGGACCGAAGCGCTTCAAATCCCCGCTATACTCCGCGCACATACTGCCACACAGCATGAACAGCTCGGATTCTGCCATGTTCACGCCATATCGCCGCAGCGAGGTGCGCAGGGATGAATATACACAGTGCTTGCCTGGAGGAGCATCTATAATTTCTTTAGCAGCGTAATCGTCAACGGAGTCATGAACATCCTCCATGCCGGATATCTGCACAGGTCTGATCTCTGCCGCCCCCTTATGCATATTTGCCCAGCAGACGTTCGATGCCTTGGAGTGTAGAAAGATGCTCCAGCACCAGATCGTCGTCCTCCATCGTAATATCCAGCTCATTTTCCAGCTCTACAATCAATTCAACAGCGGATAGGGAATTCAGCCCCAAGGTTCGCAAATCCTGCTCCGGCGTCAATTGTTCCAGTTCACCTGGAGCCAGCTTCAATACCTTTTCCAGCAAAGGTACTACGTGGTACACATCTGTTTTCATCCTAAATTCCTCCCGGTTTATGAGCTTCCCAATCCCGCAATGACACCTTCCAGCCTGTGCGCATAGGCTTCGGCTTCCTGCCAGCTATCTGCCATAATCAGCGTGAAAATCCGATTCACATACCCCCGCTTCACCGGCGTACCGGACAACGTACCTGCCGTATAAACAAACACCCCTTCGGGGCGTTCGGGCGTGTAGAGCAAGCCTTCCTCTGCGAGCAAGCCGCACAAGCGGCTGTAGGTCAGCGGTGTGGCGGTAACGTTGCGGTAGTAGCGGGACAGCGTTTTATGCTGCTCTCCCAAGACCGAAGACAGGAACGAAATATAGGTAGACAGGGTAAACCTGCCGTTAATCTCGATCACCGGAACCAGCAAGCCTCCTTCATCGACAAAACCGTCAATGGAAGCCATGCCTGTATAACCGATGGAATACAGATACGTTCCCAACTGGTAGGCGCAGCGTCTCACTTCTTCTTCCAGCGCAGCGCCAAGCTCAGCCGGAACGCGGGACCCGGTGTACACCGTGCCGTCCACATTTTGCCTTTTCAATGAAAACATTGTCACCCCACCGCCCTCGTCAATACAGAGCTGATAGTTCAGATCCATCTGCTTGTTATGCCAGCGCTCCACCAGCCAGCCTCCCGAAGAAGGCGACGAGCCGCCAAAGCGTTTCATCACACTTAGCAGCGTGTCCAGCTTGGACAGCTCGTCCAGCATATACATGCCTTGTCCCGATGCGCCATGCGGCTGCTTGATGATCAGCTTCACAGGCCCGTCCGACAAGTCGGCCAGTCTGCCGCACTCCCTGCGGATCGCCGCTTCGTCCGCGCATACGGCTCCCTCACTGACGGCAAAACCGAGCTTTTGCGCAGTCAGGCGGCTGAATATTTTATCATTCACCTGGGCGCTGACAGAGGACGGAGCGCCGATCAGCTCCAGTCCACAGCGCTCCGCAATCGCCTCCTCCTGCGGGGTAACCGCATACGGAACGAGCCACGCTTTGGGACGGCTACTACTGTGGCCTGCTTCCGCAACCACTCGCAGCCGTGCCAAAAGTGCCTCGTCCGCCAGCACCAGCTCCGCAATCGGCGTTAACGGATCAGAGGGCTCCGGCACCTCAATACGCGGCAGGCTAAAACCCAACCGCTGAAGCATGTCCAGAAAAGCCTGATCCGGCTGTTCTCGCAGCACGATCACATCCTGACTTCGGCACAACAGAAGATTCATTTCCTCCATTCGATTTACCACCTGCTGTTCATCACGATCTGCCATCCCCCCCTTACGGGGGGACGGATGCCATACCTGCTCTGCGCCAATATTAAACAGCCAAATCAGGACTCCATGATCGCGTTCATGGGCAAGCGCTTCCACGAGGTTAATGGTTTTAGTCGTCACGTCCTGTCATCCCTCTCTTCCATCCAGTAAGAAACAACTGCGATCGAAACTAAATATATTTCAGGGAGCCAGCTCCGTGCAGATACAATACGCTGCATTTGGAGCACACCGGCGTTAATCCTTCGTGATTAATCGTTTGGCGTGTTTTCTCATACGCATCCGAATTCCAGATTTCCTTCAGACTGTGCTCTCGCAAGCTTCCAATCGTGAATTCGCTAAAAAATTTGCAAGGCATCACCTTTCCGTCCGGCAAAATATCCGTTCTGGAGGTGAGCGCCAGGCAATGATTGGAGCAACGACTGACCATTTCATCGCCATGTATAAATTTGTCGATTTCCTCATAGTCCAGACCGGGCTGATAGCGCACACGAATGTTCCACATCCGCTCATTAATCCGCTGTAGCTCCTCCATCAAAGGATCGATGTTATCCGGGTTGATTTTATATTTGAAAGCATGCCAGCTACTAATATTTTTTTCCTCCAGTTGTCGGAGCCAAGAAAAGTTTTGTGTAAAATAGTCATCCATTTTGAGGGAGGTTTCTTTGGAAATGTACCAGGGGAACGTCAGCAGCACCAGATCCAGCCTCTTGTCCTCCAGCATTTGCAGAAACTCGTACATCCGTCCGATCATGTTATCGTTAATGACAGCGTGGACGGTCACCCGTCCCTTGTACAATCCCTGGTCACGCAGTTCAATCAGCTTATCCATCTGCCGCAGCGTTTTTTGAAAGGTGCCTTTACCGCGAATCAGATCATGTTCTCTTTCAAAGCCTTCAATCGCTATTAACAACTCCAGATTTTCAGATAAATCCAAAATCCGGTCCAAATATTTATCAATGAGCAGTCCATTGGTACAAAAGGTCATTTCGCGCCGATCTTCGGCCAGCACGTCCAAAATTTCGTCAAAACGCCGATGAAACATCGGTTCTCCGCCCCACATATACAGCCGGGACTTGGCCTCCTTCGTCTCGCTCAAAATTTGTCGAAGCATATCCGGGGCAAGATCCATGTTTTGCTCTTCTTTGTCCATTTGATGATGATAGCCTTCCTCGTTCCATTCAAAGCAGTGCGTACATCTCAGGTTGCAGCGGTTGGTCAGCTTAATGCCGATCGTCTGGGGCATGTCCGTTTTGAAGGCAGGGTCCTGTGTTGCGTTACGGTAGGATACAGAAGCGTTTTTCAGGTTGCGCTTAATGAGCTTGAACGCTTTCTCATCAATCAGCACATTGCTTTTGGGCTGCATGCTAACACCTCGTTTAATGGATTTTCAGGCACATGTACCAAGCTGTACGTCAGACCGTCTCCATTCCCTCCGGATGCGGCGCTTTTTCCGCATCGCTGATCCCCTGAATGTAGCTGCAAAACGCATCTACCGAGCTCAAATGCTCCAGCTCAAAGGAATCAAAATCAATTTCCACGTCAAACGCATCCTCCACTTGCAGCATGAAGTGAACCAACTGTAACGAATCCAGTCCTGCATCATGAATAATGTCCGAATGTCCATCCAGCTTACCGACCAGCTCAGGATCTTCCTTGACCGCGCTGATCATTTCAATCACTTGGCTTTGCATAGCAAACTCCTCCTTGTGAGTGATTCTATTCGTTCCGCCCGACAATGCCATCTGCAAAGCTCCTCGAAAAATTCCTACACTGGAACTTTATTCAATTATACTCCTTCATTTAAGAGACAAGTCAATAGGTTGTTTTGTAAATATATCGCACAATATGTAAATTAATGTGTGTTATTTTCTACAATTTTCGCTATCTTTTTTATTCATTTTTAATTCATTATTTTATATAAGCTAAATTCGAAAATCTTACATGGAAAACGGAGTAGGCGGAATGGTGCTGGACAAGCGATAGCGGTCGCCTTTGCCCCCAGATTTCTACCATTGTGCGTTCATTCAGGAAATCTGGGGGCAACAGCGATGGGAAGCACCATCCGCCTGCGTAGTGGCGCACCATGTACATTTTCAGTTTGGCATTTAGCTCACATCTTGCCTCCAACTGCTTGCAAGTGCGACAGGATTATTTTACAATAGACATGAAAATAATTTTCTTTTTAATGTTCGTTTTTACGATATTTATTTTCATGTAAAATACTCTACAGCCAAAGGAGCGCAGCTCATGTCCCCCATTCTTCATACATTAACCCACAGATTGGAGCAGTTTCCCGTCCAAGAGCGCAAGCTGGCGGAATCCATTCTGCAAGCTCCGGGAGATGTGCTGCATCTGGGCATTCGGGAGTTGGCGGAGCGTTGTGGTGTGAGTCCGGCGACCGTTACGCGGTTTTGCAAATCACTGCATTTTAAAGGCTATCCCGATTTCAAAATGAAGCTGGCCGCCGAGCTGCCCCGTTCTCATAGTGACGGCGAAGCCTCCTATCAGGACATCGTCGCCGGAAATTCGCTCTCTCGTATCGTGGAAGCGATAGAGGCGAATCATACCGCATCCATTGCGGATACAACCCGACTGCTGGATTTCAGCAAGCTGGAGCAGGCGATTGCATGGCTGGCCGCCACAAGCCGCATTGATCTGTACGGCATGGCGACCTCCTCGATTGTGGCACAGGATTTTTATCAAAAGCTCATTCGAATTGGAAAAAATAGTACCGCCTTCGCGGACTCGCACATGCAGATTACCTCTGCCTCCTCGCTTGGGCCGGGAGATGTCGCCTTTGCCGTCTCCTATTCGGGGGAAACACAGGAAACCATCTCGGCTCTGCGCTGTGCACAGGAACAGGGGGCCAGAACATTATCCCTGACCTCCTTCGGAAATAACACGCTGGCAGGTGTAGCGGATATTGCGCTATTTTCCTCCTCGCTGGAGGAAGGGATGCGGCGTGGAGATATGGCGTCCCGCATTGCCCAGCTTCATATCATAGATATCCTGTTTACAGGTATGGTCAGCGCGGATTTTGACAAATATATTCCGAGACTGGAAGGTTCGTATCAACAAGTAAACAAGCTCAAAAAACAACCAGGGGGCCACTAAAGATGAACATACGTATGTTGAACAGCCGTGAAGACCTGAATGCTACTGCTGCCGCTGTGATCGCCAGTTTACTGCTGAACAAGCCTCAGGCCATGCTTGGGCTCGCTACCGGAAGTACACCTATCGGCATTTACCGTCATCTTGTAGAAATGTACCGTAAGGGACAGGTGAGCTTTGCACGAGCCTACTCCGTGAATCTCGATGAATACGTTGGTCTTCCCCCGGAGCATCCGCAAAGCTACCGCAGCTTTATGAATGAGCACTTGTTTCAGCATATCGACATTCCTCTTGCCCATACACGCGTACCTGACGGTAATGCGGCTGATCTGGCAGCAGAATGTGCGGCCCACGAGCAGGCAATGCTAGATCACGGCCCCGTGGATCTCCAATTGCTCGGCATTGGTCACAATGGTCATATCGGTTTTAATGAACCCGGGCACGGACTGACCGGAGCCACACATGTGGTAGATTTGGAAGAGAGGACGCGTATAGCGAATGCCCGTTTTTTTGGCAATATAGATGATGTACCTAAGCAAGCCGTCACCATGGGGGTAGGCACTATTCTGAAAGCGAAGCAAATTATACTGGTAGCTTTTGGCGTGGATAAGGCAGACATTGTAAAGCAGGCTTTCACTGGACCTGTAACCACAAAATGTCCGGCTTCCCTGCTGCAATGTCATCCCAACGTGCTGATTTTACTGGATCAGGAAGCGGGAGGCTGGTTGAATTGAACTCGGATGAAACGAATGGTGATTTAACCCAACTACTGTATGGACAAGTCGTCATTGGGGATCACATGATTGAAAAAGGGGTTGTCGCTATGGAGGGGCAATCCATCGTATATGCTGGTGCAGAGGATGATTTGCCTGCTGATCTAATTACAGCCGCAGTGGAAAATCAGGGTGATGGGGTAGCGGTGGGGGCAAACATCGTGCGATTGGAAGGCGGCTACCTGCTGCCAGGCTTTATTGATATTCATGTTCACGGCGGTCACGGAGAGGACTTTATGGACGCCGATCCGCAGGTACTGAATACGATTACCTCTTTTCACGGCTCACAAGGAACGACCGCCATGCTGGCTACCACCATGACCGCACCAAAAAAGCGAATCGACCAGGTGCTAAGTGAGGTTTACGCCTATATGGCGCAGCCTATGCCCTATGCACAACTGGAGGGCGTACATCTGGAAGGGCCTTTTATTAGCCCGAACTGGCCGGGAGCGCAAAACCCGGAGCATATTCAACTGCCGAATCTGGCCTGGGCGAAGGAATGGGAGCAGCGCTATCCGGGCCTTGTCCGCCAGCTGACGCTTGCGCCGGAGCGGGAAGGCGCGCTGGAGCTGATTACCTGGCTACGCAGCCATAACATTACTGCGGCTCTCGGTCATACGGATGCCACATATGAAGAGGTGGAACGCGCCGCGGCAGCGGGTCTGAACCATGCGGTGCATACGTTCAATGCCATGACTCCGCTGCATCACCGCAAGCCGGGAGCTGTCGGAGCCGTGCTTGCCGATCCGCGCATTGAAGCGGAAGTTATTGCGGACGGTATCCACGTGCATCCCGCTGCTGTCTCCCTGCTCGCCAAGCTGAAACGTGAGCACAATCTTATTCTGATCACCGATGCCATGTCTGCCACCGGGCTGGAGGACGGACGTTACACACTCGGCGATTTACCAGTAATCGTGCAAGGCGGCGTGGCACGACTGGAGGATGGCGTCACTCTGGCAGGAAGTACACTGACGATGATTGAAGGCTTCCGATATCTGGTTCGTCATATAGGTCTGACCATTCCCCAGGCATCACAAGCCGCCAGCCTGAACCCGGCTAAGTCCTTGAGTATTGCGCATCGAACAGGCTCGCTTGCAGCAGGCAAACAAGCAGACGTTCTGTTACTGGATGCGGACTTAAAGCTGCAAGGCGTATGGATTAAAGGAATACGAAGATAATTTCTTCTTATGATTCCCCCTAAACCAAAGAGCTATCCCTCAGCGATTTCGCCGAGATGGATAGCTCTTTCTTTGGCATTACACATATATGTGGTGAATTAGCGATGATTCATAGGTGCAGGAGTATGATTTTGTGGACGAGTTGGTGCGGTTGTTGATTCATTGGTTGGATGAGTTGCACCAGCAGCAGGAGTCGGGAATACCCGTTGAATAATATCTGCCAATTGGGTACTCATTCCTTTGATCGGATGACCGTTTTGCACACTGCGTGTAAGGTCAGTGGTATGCTTTACAAAATCCGGGTTAGCCGATACATATACCTGTTCAATCGAAGGTGCAAATTGCTTTACCTTGTTGGCGATGCGACTTTTGACGGCTTCGGTCAACGTACTAGGCTCATACGCAGTTCTTGCGCCTTCCACTGTGGTGCCATCCGTGCGTCCGATATCCGTACGGGTACCGTCCGCCAAGCCACGAATCATACCATAAGAACCCGTACCCATCGTGCCGTACAATCCGTCACCACGACGCGGAGGTGTTACGGGTCCGCTCATTCCATTGTCCGTAACTCCCGGCGCTATCCCATCGGTGGTATAGTTGCCTCTTGTACCATCCACCCCATGCGTAGTCATGCCATGTGTATTCATGCGATGTTCAGTACCTTTAACACTTGAAGTGCCAATGCCTGCTCCTGTTCCTGCTCCTGTTCCTGTTCCTGTTCCTGTTCCGTTGGCTTGATCCTTCAAGGAAACTGCTACATAAGCATTACGATTACCAACCAGCACTGTCGCAGATTTTACATCCGGCAACTCGGATATACGTTTGGACAAATTGCGATCGACTTGCAGATTACCAATTTGGTGTCCAGTTCCATTGGCATTTTGGTTTAAACGCATCCCGTCCATACCGTTGGACTTAACTCCGAAACGGTTCACACCATCCATATGATGTGTACTTTGCGCGTTATAGCGGGTAGTGTTCGTGCGGACATTATGATTCGCAGTCCCACACCCTGTCAAAGCAGCCATACTGGCGAGCAAAGCAGCAGAAATCGTTAAACTGATTACCTTCTTAGTCCCTGGCATGAACTCATCCTCCATACATATAAAATGTGTGACGAGATTAGGATGCGCTATGATTCTCAGGGCTATGCTGACTAAAAAATGACTAAATAAAATTTTAATGTAAATATGAAATACAATTGATGATTTACTACAAGATGGCATGTATAATAAGGGATGGGAAATACTTTATTTTACAAAGGAGGATTTCAAGCTTGAAAAAGATCACAGTTTTGATGCTCATTTTTTTGTTGTCCGTCACTCTTGTCCCCGTCGGCGCTTTTGCAGGCTCCACTACACCCGAAGCCCCGAAAGCACCTGCTGGAAGTTGGGTAGAAGGCCCGCCACCTAATCAGGTTGATCCTGCTAAACCTGCGTTACTGTTTGTACATGGTTTGAACAGTAGCGCTGAAGTCTGGACCAAAAATAACAATGATATACTTCAGCGTGCGCGTAACGCCGGATACCAGACGGCCACCATTAATCTGTACGATGCAAATGGCACATCACAGGATATGTGGGACAATGGTAAGCTTCTAGCCGACAAAATAAAGGTCATTAGTAATCACTTTGGCAAAAAGCTCATTATCATCGCCCACAGCAAAGGTGGAGTGGATACCCAAACTGCTCTCGTATATAACGGAGCCGCTCCCTATGTACAACGTGTTATCACCCTCAGCAGTCCCCATCATGGCTCACAGCTTGCAGATCTTGCTTACAGTAGCTGGGCCGGATGGCTGGCAGATATTGTCGGCTCACAAAATCCAGGTACCTCCACTTTACAGACATCTTATATGAAGTATTTCCGATCCAAGACCGATGCACTCAGCAACGCGACTACAATTCCGTTCTTCACGTTTGCTGGTGATAAATGGTCCGACGGCACCGCTTCCTACATACTGGGCGGACTTTACCTCTCATCCTTTGGCAAAAATGATGGACTAGTCACAGTCGACAATGCCAAGCTTCCCGGTGGACGTGTAGTCAAAGTCGGCCCCTGGGATCATGCCAAAGTTCGTACCGGCTCTTACGTCTTCCCCCTGATTCAACCTTACCTCCTAGCAAACACTCCAGCCTTGAATCAGGAAACTGAAGCACCTTCAGCAGCATCTTCCTTGCCTGCTTCCGCTTTAACATCCACCTATAGCGAGATCGACAATTCATACTTTATCCGTGGCGGAGACTATAACGGAAAAGCCTCCGAAATCCTCACCGTTGAAAATGGTGTTCAATCCATTAATCTGGATTGGATCAGCGATAAACGTGTGAGTAAACTGGAGCTGACCCAGCCTGACGGTACCAACGAGATCATTCATCTGAAAGCAGGCTACGATGACGACATTTTTGCTGGTGCCTGGCATCATAACGCCGTCATTCAAAATCCAAAACCGGGTATCTATAAACTGAATGCCACGATTCCTGATACAGGAGCATATCTCCTGATTGCCCGTTATCAGGCCGCTCAGGTTCCTGAGCTGAAATATAATCTGAATGCCGTAGGCCCGAAGCTGAATCTGCAACCACAGGATTCCCCTAAAAGCGTTGCACAAGTCACGTATCAGGTTCAATATTACGGTGATCCACAGCAAGGAATGACTCCCGCGTCCAAAGGTCTGACGGTACAACAAAAAACAGTTAACCCGACCGGACAAATCGAGCTGTCCAAAGCGGACAAGCCCGGCATTTATTCCATAACCTATGAAATCGAGGGAACTACAAAGGCAGGCTATCCATACCGCCGTACAGCTGTTCAGTCCATTTACATTGACGCTGACGGGAATAAGTATGTTGATTAAGCTCCCCACGTAATCATTTATATCATTCACTAAAATAAAAAGGTGGAGGCCCTCAAAAGCCTGCACCTTTTCTTTTGTGTATCATAATAATGGCATCCGGTTTAATCACTTCATATATCGTCACGCTTCAAATCTTCTATAAAATCAGTCACAATACTTTGAACGGCATCTTCCCTGGACATTCGGATATATCGACTGGTTTTCTGAATATCCTCCTCGAACAGATGAAGTATACTGCTCATAGCTTCCTGATCTCCGTTTCGTGCTAATTTGAGGAGTTTGATGAACTCAGCATCTGAGATAATTGATTCAGCATTTTCTTTTTCCATTTATTCACCGCCTGTTGGGATAGCTTCAGCTCTCTTGCAATCTGTGCTTCGGTTTTGTCTAGTATGTAAAGGTCAAAGATGATGGCTTTTCCGATCTCAGATGGTAGAGAGTTAATGAGCTGTAGAATGTACATTTTAGAATTTGCAGAGTCTGTAAAAGATGGAGTAGCGACGGCTTCGTTCTTTTCCATGACAAATTCATGATTGGTTTGTACCCGGGCACGATACTGGATTCTCCATGCAATGCGATACAGCTTCTTACGATATTGTTCAACCAATGTTAGCTGATATTGATTCATCATAAACCACCCTTTCTCTTTGGATTTGGCTTTTCTAAATCCTCATATTATAGGGTAATTTGAGAACACATTTTACAACCAAAACAGAACATTTGTTCTTATTTATTATACTATTTTTTGAGTCGGTTGTATACGGTTCTTTTGATTTACCTTCCTTTATATACGGCTAAAAAGGAGGGAAACCATTGCAGATGGATGATGCTCTTTCTATCATAACCAACGTAGGCTTTCCGGCAGGTCTTTGCTTTATTTTGTTGCGGCACATCCTGCACACCATGGAAGAAAAACTGGATAAGCTCGATCTCTCGCTCCATGAGCTGATTGAGGTCATTAAGGAATTAAACGATGGGAACCGTGATTCTTCCAAAAGCAGCAAGCCTGATGAATAACGAACACAAAGAAGCTCCAACCGACGATCCTCGCCGATGGAGCCTCTTTGTTCGTTTCATACCAGAAAATTTGTTTGCTTGCGGATCTGATCATGTTCAGATGATTATTTTCCAGCTTGAGCCTGGTCATGTCCAGCCTGTTCAATACGCTTCACGTCAGATGCCGACAGACCATACGCCCAATTGCTTTGCGGAGGCACGACCCATACGATATCCGGTTCACCGTTCATCATCCAGCCCTGATACACCTGCTGCGATTCATCCTGCTTGCCCAGCGATACGCTCAGCGTAAAGCGGTGAACAGGATGGTTCAGCTCGGAGGCTTTACGCAAGGACTGGCTGCTGACCAGATTTTTGATTTGCTGAGATAAGGAGGTCGCCGTATCACTGGTTACCGACTTTCCATTCAGCGTCCAAGCTGTGGAAGAGCTTTCCCCGGTTCCCACGTCACCGGATGACTTGAGCATCCAGGACGCTGACTGACCTTCCCACTCCAGTCCGCTCAGCTTGTCATCATCCCAGCCAAACGGGGTCGTATCCGTAAAATCGGCTGCACCCAGTAACAACCCGGAAAGGGTATCCACAGGTACAGTAGCTACTTCTTTTTTATCTGACAGCACATAAACAGCATCTCCAGAAGGCAACGTTTCGCCAAAAGCAAAGGTATGCTCGCTTCCACCCTTGGTCTTGATCTGAATTTGGTTGTCGGTGGCGCTGATTCCATATTTGGCTACGTCTTTTGGAGAAGATTCCACCACCTCACCGAGCTTCACATTTTGAATAGCGACTAACCAATTGTCTATCGTATAACCGTTTAACGGATAAGACTGCGGCTTGCTCATGCTCCATTTGCCATCACGTTGGTTAAGCTCCACTGGCTTGCCGTTCTTCCCCATTATAGCGAAAGATGTAATATTCCCCTGCGTAAGCTGTACCAGCTGGCGAGCAGCAGGAGCTTGTTCACGAAAAAAGTTTTGGCTCTTGGCATAGACTATACCCGCTCCCAATACAACTAACAGCAGCACGGTGGGTATCCATTTTCTCATGCTCTTCTTCGCCTCCACCACAATAAGATTCCGGCTGCCGCAAACAATAACGGCAATCCAATCACGGATAGGGTCAATATCGTCTTCGCTTGCACAGGAGTCAAATAAACCACCTTATAATCCTGCTCCTGACGAGGACGAATGGTAAGCCCGTCAGATTGTTCCTGTACATAATTCAGACTGTTCAGCACAAAATCCCGATTGCCTCCCGTGCTGATCTCGGTGTCGCTCAGAAGGGCCGACGTTCCGAGAATAATGGCTTTAGGCTTGCCATCCTTGCCATCTACCGCGTAACCCAGAGCAAGCGGCCCCTGCGGGTCCTTATCATCCTTTTGTGTTTCGTTGTTCAGCAACCCCTGAATATTCGTTTCCCCATAGCTGGCGGCAGAGGATTTGAGCAAGGTCGTAGTCTTCCAATTCCTCTGCTCCCCCGCTTGCAAAGCAATAGACAGCGAAAGCACCGGGTACAGATTGGAGGCCGCCAGCTTATCCGTAATCGCATGACTGCCAAAGGTGGGCACTGTAAACAGAGGCCCAAGTGTATTCGTCTGCTCCTGATCCACCACGATCGCATGTGTATCCTTCACACCGTAATCCGCCGCCAATGCGTCAAGATTTTTCCAGTCCGATTGCATGTTCGGATGAAAGCCCAACCCCAGAAACAGCTTTCCACCACCCTCCAAATAGGTGCGAATGCTTTTCAACTCCGTCGCGCTGATATCTCGTTGTGGCCCCACAATAGCCAGCACCGATGCATCTTTAGGCACGCTACCGGCCTGATTGAGCTGCACTTCTTCTGTTTTCACATTATCCTGTGCCAGTGAGCTGCTCAATCCGGTCATTTGGGACAAGGGGATTTCCTCATGTCCGGTCAGGAAAATGACTTTTCCCTGGCGGGTAGACGATAGCCCAAGCAGTCCGCTGGTCAGCTTTTCTTCCCCTGTAAACTGGTACGCCCCCTCGCTACTTCCCTGTGCCTGCGTAAACAGACTACCTATATCAATAACACGTTTCTTCTCACCCTGAACCAGCACAATGGATGCTTCGGTGACACCGTATTCCTTAGCCAGCAACGGCTCCTGATTCAGATCATATTGCTCGACCTTGAGCTTGCTGTTATGCTTGGCGTATTCACTCAGCATATCCGTAACGTCCCGGTTCAGCTTTTGATTTTGCGAAGTCGATACGCTAAAGGCAATCAGCTGTACATCTTCCTTCACTCCCTGAATAGCTGTCAATGTCTGATCAGACAACGTATACTGTTTGCCTGCCGTCAAATCCAGCTGAAAGCCTCCCAGCGAACGCAGAAACAACGTCAGCAAAATAAAAATACCTACAGCAGCTACCGACAATATCACACTGTTAGTATGACCCAGCCATTTTTTCATGTTCATCACCTCCACCGTTTCCGTTCGACCACCTGAATGCTGAATAGCAAAAAGAGCGCCGCCACCGTCACGTAATACAGCACATCGGCTCCGTTCAGCAATCCTTTGGTGAAGCTGTCAAACCGTGCGGTTAGTGAAAAAGGCTCCAGCCATTGCTGCAAGGTCGCAGATGCGCCCGTTTGGCCACCAAACGAATCCAGCATCCAAAACACGAGCAAAATAATAAAGCTGACGACCGCCGACATCATCTGATGCTGTGAAAGCGTCGAAGCGAACAGACCAATGGACATCATGGCTGCACCCAGCATAAACAAACCGACCACGGACGTACATACCAGTGTCCAGTCCAGCGATCCGTAAAAGGACATCACGACCGGGTACGCCAGACTGCACAGCACCAAAATCAGCAGCATGCCCAGTGACGCCAAAAATTTACCCACAATCATTTCTGTCACACTCACTGGCGAGGTAAGTAACAGTTCATCCGTACCCTGCCTGAATTCCTCCGCAACCAGCCTCATCGTGAGCAATGGGACGACAAACACCAGCATGGACAGCGTATCACCGAGTACCAGCCGATAATCCAAGATGCTTGGCTGATACATGACAAAATTTGTGTAAAAGAGCAACCCCGTCAGCAGCATGTACACCGCAAGCGCAAAATACGTTGTCGGCGTCCATAGATAGGCTTGAAGCTCCTTTTGACAAACCGCGAACAAGCGCCTCATGGCCGTTCACCTCCTGCACTCTTATCTTGCCCGGCCTCATCCGTTTTTGGCTCGCGAGTGGTTAACTGCTGGAATATATTTTCCAAGCTGAGGCTTTCTTTTTTCAACTCTATAATCGGAAGCTTCGCACCAGACAGCACATAAAAAAGCTCCTCGCGGAAATCCTCACTGGAAGCGCCTGTCAGTAACAGCCCGGTCAAATCTTGTTCCGTTGCAGTCGGCTTTGTGTCAGCTTGAGACAAGCCAGATGTTAATAGCTCTACCTCTACTTTCCCCCAGGCACGAAGAACGTCCAACACCTGCTCACGGCCGCCTTTTACCTCGACTTTTACCTTAAATCCGTCTTCCATCGAACCGCCGAGCGCATCAGGCCGTCCATCCAGCACCAATTCACCCTCATGAATGATAAGAACCCGATTGCACAAGGCGTCCACCTCGGGCAAAATATGCGTGCTGAGCAGCACCGTATGATTCTCTCCAATCTCCTGAATGAGCTGGCGAATCTCCAAAATCTGATTCGGGTCCAAGCCTGATGTCGGCTCATCCAGCACCAGTAAATCCGGATTATGAATAATCGACCCCGCCAGCCCCAAACGCTGCTTATACCCTTTGGACAGACTGCGTACCAGCTGCTTTTCACGTCCGTTTAGCCCAAGCCTGGAAATCATCTCGGAAATCCGCAGCTTTTGCTCTCTTGCAGGCACATCTCGAATGCTCGCCACAAACTTTAAATAGGATCGAACAGACATATCTCCATACAGAGGGGGCGTTTCCGGCAAATAACCGATTTTGGAACGAGCCTGTCTGCCCTGCTCCTGAATCGGGATGCCATCAATCGTAATCACTCCCTCATTCGGCTGGAGATACCCTGTAATCATGCGCATCGTCGTCGTTTTGCCCGCACCGTTCGGGCCCAGAAACCCGACAATCTCACCACGCTGCATTTCAAAATCCAGCTTATGTACGCCACAGTTGCCCTCGTACCACTTGCTCACCTGCTGCACCTTGAGCACACGCTTCACCCCTTCTTTTATCATATTGCAAAGTCGTAGTCTTTCACTGTAAACTACCCATTCGTCCAAACAGCTCTATTCCCTTTTCACACATCCAAAATGTTGCGTAGCGGAGGATTTGAAGCTGGAGAAGCGCTAGCGCTCGCCTGATCGAAAGCTCAAATCCTTCGCGGAGCGGCTCATCTGCACCTCATGCAACACTTTTAAACTCTAATGTTAATCCCACACATATAACTCCAGCTTAAAGTCACTTAAATATAAGCTTAAAATAATATGTCTAAAATGTGAACGAATGAATGTGCTTTTACACTCGTTAACTTGTACGGTTCGCCCTAACATTCATTTGCATCCCGCATCAGCCACAATTTTATGCTGATTCCATCTAGGCTTCCATAGATACCCACACCCTGTCCTTTTGCTGGAATACCTTGGTATATAAGAAGCTTTCGATTGGCTGAAGGGGGTTATTGAGATCAAAGTTCTATTTACCTTTTATATACCCAGCGGCGGCGTGGAAACCTTGAACCGCCAACGCTGCAAGGTGCTTAGCCAAGATGGGATTGAATGCCATATTCTCTACTATCAGCAGGGTACGGGGATGCAAAACTTACATGGAGATATTCCCGTGTTTATGACTTCTTCCGAGGGAGATATTTCTAGTCTGATACACACTCACCGTTACGATGCCATCGTCGTCTCGTCGGATTACCAGATGCTCGCAAAACTGCGCATGTTGGGCTATCAGGGTGTGCTAATCTATGAATCACAGGGCTTCGGTCCGCACGTGGAGGCTGCATTGATAGTAGGCGAAGCCACACCGTTTCTTCAAAGATACGCCAATGCAGTACTGCTACCCACCACTACGCATCTGGTCGAACTATTTTCCAGCATGTGTCCATGGCTTAAGCGTTACGTGTTTCCAAACGTACTGGATACCAGCGTATTTAATTATGTGCCTAACACTCCTCCGATCCATCCGGTCATTGCATGGGTTGGGCGACTGGAGCCGAACAAAAACTGGAGGCATTTTATCGATATTTCTTACTGGATGCTGCAAAACCGCCCGGATCTTCGCATCTGGATGTTCTATGATAATACCCTTTCGCAGCCAGAGGATAAGGTACAATTCGAGAGCATGGTTACACAGCTTGGCTTGTCCTCCATTGTAGAACGTTTCAAAAACGTGCCCCATGCTAAAATGCCTCTGTATTACTCCATGATTGGCGATTCGGGAGGGTATCTGTTGTCCACTTCACTGGTAGAGGGATTTGGATACGCCGTAGCTGAGGCCATGGCTTGCCGCTGTCCCGTGCTCAGCTCTGATTCTGACGGGGTGCGAGCCTTCATCGATCACAACGTAACGGGTAAATTTTATGCGCAAGGAGATATCTCGCAGGCGATATTGGAAGGACTGGATCTGATGAACAACACGTCCAACCGCGAATCCATTCGCCAGAAGGGGCTGACAAGGATCGTCGACCTGTTAGCACCAGATAAATATGTGCAATCCTTCCGGCAAATGATGAATGCGCTGGGCGTGGGGTAAGCTATTATTTTAAGTGGAGCAGAAGTTATATGATTCTAGAATAAAGCCGCCGGGCAGGCGGCCCATTTTTCTTCTTCGGTACCCTTCGCTTTTTTATCCATGATGATCGTCTCCTTTAGTGTTTAAGTCATAATATCGTCAACCACAAATACAAACCCAAAAGTGTGAAAAAAAGCGTAGGTAAGGTCAGTATTACACCTGTTTTGAAGTAGGTTCCCCAACGAATCTTTACGCCTTTAGAAGTAAGCACATGCAGCCATAGCAGCGTAGCCAAGGAGCCGATAGGTGTCATCTTGGGTCCTAAATCCGACCCGATTACATTGGCATATACAAGTGCCTCCCGGATCATTCCTGTTGCGTTTGTAGCGTGGATCGCCAGCGCATTAATCATGACCGTAGGCATGTTGTTCATCACCGACGAAATGACGGCAGCCATAAAACCCATAGCCATCGTAGCTACAAACATCCCCTCGTCTGCTGCCGCTTGAATAAGATGCGCTAGCAAATCTGTCAAACCCACATTACGCAGCCCATACACTACGACATACATCCCGATGGAGAAAAATACGATGGCCCATGGCGCACTTTTCATGACTTCTTTTACAGTTACTACAGGACTTTTTCTAGCTATGAATAAGAGAATAACAGCAATGATTGCCACAATTACCGAAACCGGAATGTTGAAAAATTCGCTGATTAGATAACCTGCAAGCAGGAGAGTCAGAAAGATCCAGGAAAGACGGAACATTTTCGCATCCTTAATCGCTTCAGCAGGAGCCGTTACATGAGCAACATCAAACTTCCCTGGAATGCTTTTACGGAAAAAGAGATACAGCACTAACATGCTCGCAGCTATAGAAAAAAAATTTGGAATAATCATGCGGCCTGCATACTCCATAAATGTGATGTTGAAGAAATTGGCGGTCACGATATTAACCAAATTGCTGACGACGAGCGGAAGCGAAGCCGTATCTGCAATAAAGCCGCTGGCTATGATAAAAGGAAACACCCTAGCTTCTTCAAACTTGAGCGCCCGTACCATCGCCAGCACAATGGGAGTCAGGATCAAAGCGGCACCATCATTTGCAAAAAAAGCAGCTACTACCGCTCCCAGCAAAGTCACATACATAAACAGACGGATCCCGCTTCCCTGTGCAGCCCTCGCCATATGTAAAGCGGCCCATTCGAATAGTCCGATCTTATCCAGCACCAATGAAATGAGAATAATAGCTACAAAAGCCAGCGTGGCATTCCACACGATTCGGGTTACTTCCCACACATCTTGAATATGAACCACGCCAACAAGCAGAGCCAAAATTGCTCCTGCGGAGGCTGACCATCCAATAGACAGGTTCTTGGGCTGCCAGATCACCAGCGTCAAAGTGAACAGGAAAATAGCGCATGACAAGAAAACCGATAACACGTTCAAACCTCCGATCCAAGATGTATCATCATGTTAAATCATTTTATAAGCATATACTTATATATCGGGCATCATTTTCTATGCTCACAGAGGAAACTTTTCCATCGAATCTTTAGCAGGAGCGGAAGCCGAATTAGGTCCGCAAGCAGCGGCTGGTTCTTCTTTATTTAAAAGCTTCAAAATTTGCTGCTCATCTGGCATACATTGAAGGACCGCTTGAATATGAGGCTTGTCCTCCACATTGAGAGAATAGTGCACCCACTGTCCGCGTCGAGCTTCTTTTACAATCCCTTGAGACTTTAGCTTTCTTAGATGCTGGCTGATACCCGGCTGCGAAATATCAAAAACCTTGACGAATTCGCACACACACCATTCCCTCTCTTTGAGCAAAGAGAGCATCGTCAGCCGTGTTCTATCACCCAGTAGCTTTAATTGATCCGCTATATAAGCCAGTTGGTCCAATATGACCACCTCTTCTCTCTATATATAATCATTTGCTTATATCTTAATCGTATACTCAACACCACTCTTTTTCAATACAATCGTATAATCAAATTTTTCACTTTTTCATACCCATCTACCGTTGTATACTGTTCTTCAGAACTGCTATGGAAGGAGGCTCATTTTGCGTATTTTTGATATTCTTCGTATATTGGTTGCAGAACAGATGGTCAACGGAGAACACTTGGCAAATGTATTGAAGGTATCCTCTCGAACCATACGAACAGATCTAAAGGAATTGGGGGCGCTGTTGTCGAAGCATGGAGCAGCCGTCAAACCCCTTAAAGGAATGGGCTACAAGTTAGAAATTCGGGACGAACAAGCATTTCATCATCTGCTGAAGCAGTTAAAGGATTATGAAAATCATGTGCCCTATCCATTAGCGAATTCTTCTGAAGCCAGAAATCGTGTTTTAATGAAAAAGCTGCTGCTCACCCATGCATATATCAAACTTGATGATTTAGCTGAGATCCTGTATGTTAGTCGATCTACTTTACAGAATGACCTCAAAGAACTGCGCAAGTTACTGGCAACCTACGGACTATCCCTGGAGAACAGACCGTATCATGGTATTCGAGTCAAAGGTAACGAGGCCAAGCTGCGTTATTGCATTTCCGACTATATATTCAGTAGAACAGATGAAATAGGCGAGCAGCAGATGTCCCACCCTCCTCTGATTTCTAACGAAGAGATGGAATGCATAAGAGAAGTGATTCTGGATCGCATTGAGTTCAATGATATTCAGTTGTCGGACATTGCCTTGAACAATCTGGTCATTCATATTGCTATAGCATGTAAGCGCATTCGTGAAGAAAGGTATGTTTCGTATTATCCTCAAGAAATGAAAAAAATTGAAGCGCAGAAAGAGTTTATGGTGGCGACTGAGATCGTATCCGCTTTGGAACAAAAAATGAAGCACTCCTTTCCACTTGTTGAAGTTGCGTACATTGCTGTGCACCTGCTGGGTGTAAGGACAGTCGTTAGTGCCCATTTGGATGAAGTCGAGATTAAAAAGATCATTGATAAAGATATCTACGAGCTAACTATTGAAATACTAGACCAAATTGATCAACAGTTGAAAATGAACATTCACAACGACAAGGAATTACTAATTGCTTTTTGTCTTCACCTCAAACCGGTCATTAACCGTTATCAATACGGGATGAATTTGCGTAATCCTATGCTGGATGAGATCAAAGCCAATTACCCGCTTGCCTTTGAAGCAGGTATCATTGCTTCGGAAGTCATCAAGCAGCGACTTCATATACACATCGAGGAAAATGAAATTGGATATTTAGCCATTCATATCGGAGTCGCGATGGAAAGAAAGAAAATGGAGGACGCACCCAAAAGGTGCATAATCGTATGTGCTTCTGGACTGGGCAGCGCAAAGCTGCTGTATTATAAGCTTCAATCGGTCTTCGGTTCCAGATTGGATATCGTGGGAACTACTGAATTTTATAAGCTTAAACAAATGCCGTTGGATACTGTGGACTTTGTCATTAGCACGATCCCCATTTCAGAACCGCTTTCTGTACCCATGATACATGTGAATACATTTTTGGGCGGTTCCGATATCACTAAAATTGAACAAGCAATCTCAGAGGCAAGACTCCCTGCTGTGCAGTATGTACGCAAAAAATTGGTCTTTCTTCAGCAGAAGCTTGAAAACAAACTCCAGGTGCTTGAATTTATAGCCAAAAAAATACACGAAGCCGATCTTGTGAAAGGCCCCCTGCTGGAATCTGTGATAGAGCGTGAAGCCGTTTCCCCTACTTCATTTGGCAATTTTGTCGCGATCCCGCATCCGATGGAACCTTTCGCTGATTCCACGTTTTGGGCCATCTGTACATTACAAAAAGCTATTGATTGGGATGGCAAGCCAGTACAGTTTATTTGTATGCTCTGCATACAGCGCACCAAATCAGAAGATTTACAGAGTATGTATCATATTTTGCTTGAAATTTTAAATAATGAAAAGCTCGTCCAGCAGCTTATCCGCTGCAAAACGTACACGGAATTCGTAGAAGTGCTGCATAAAAATAGCTGAACATAGAAGTGTGTAAAGACAGGAGAATTCTGAAGCCTATATGGCCAGGGTTTCTCCTTTTTTGTGCGTAGTGATGGAGATATCATGTAAAAAGAACGATTTATTTCCGTTAAGAAGAGGAAATAATGTGCGTTATGTTGAAAGCGATTTCAAATTATAATGCTAAAGAAGACAGCTTTTGAAGGGAGATTAAAAACATGAATAATGATGAAACTACAGAGCACGACGTGAGTATGGAGGGCATGGATGATACAGAAATTGTATTCCAAATTATATTATACGCTGGGAATGCACGCAGCTCGGCCATGGAGGCGATTGAGCTTGCAAAGGCGGGAAGGTTTCAGGAAGCCAAAGAAGAATTAGCCTCAGCTAAAAAAGAACTGGTGTCCTCCCACAAAATTCAAACCAGAATCATTAATAAGGAAGCAGCGGGTGAAAAAACAGAGATGTCGGTCATGATGGTACATGCTCAGGATCATTTGATGAATGCCATCACCATTCGAGATATGGCCTCAGAGTTTGTAGACCTGTATGAACGTATTGATCAATTCGTACCCAAATCGTAGAGGGAGGGGCGCTATCCCATGGCTTTTAAAAACAAGCTAGTCGACGGCCTCACATCAGTGGCAAATGCAATCAACAATTTTAAATATATTATAGCGATCAAATCAGCCTTTATCACATTAATGCCTGTCATCATTGTCGGTGCCTTTGCTGTACTGATTTCCAATATGGTGATGGACCCGGTAAATGGTCTGGCCCATTTTAAGCCGTTCTCCTTCCTGGCAGAGTACAAACCGATTTTCTCAGGCATTAACTATGCCAGCTTGAATATCCTTACCATCCTGGCTATTTTCATGATTGGTCTGGAGCTAGGAAAAATCAACGGGGAGAAAAACTTCTTCCCAGGACTACTCGCTGTAATCTGCTTTATATCTGTGACGCCAACCACGATAGAGTTGATGGTTAACGGGGAAATGCAGAAAGTAACGGATGTCATTGCCCGCCAGTTTACGGATACCAAGAGCTTGTTTTTAGGTATTTTCATAAGCATTCTATCCGTTGAGCTGTACAGCAAACTGGGCAAGTCCGATAAGCTAAAAATTAAAATGCCTGAAAGTGTTCCCAGCAATGTGGCTGTTTCTTTCTCGGCACTCATTCCAACCATCATTACGGTGACTGTCTTCTCGATGCTTGGATTCTTTTTTCATAAATTTACAGGTCTCTACCTGTATGATGCCGTCTATAATGTGGTGCAAAAACCGCTGGAGACCGTGGTGCAAGGACTGCCGGGTATATTGGTACTGATGCTGGTTGCGCAAATCTTCTGGGTGATCGGCATTCACGGGAACCAAATGGTAAAACCGATTCGTGAACCTCTGCTGCTTGGAGCGATTACGGTCAACATGACTGCTTATGAGCAAGGACTGCCGATTCCGAACATTATTACGATGCCTTTCTGGGACGTATACATGAGTATCGGTGGTTCAGGGATTACGCTGGCCCTTTTGATTTGTATTATGATTGCTTCCAAGCGCGAGGATATGAAGGAAATTACCAAGCTTTCGTTTGGACCGGGCCTGTTTAATATTAACGAGCCTGTCATTTTCGGACTTCCGATTATGTTGAATCCATTGATGGCTATCCCTTTCATTATTACTCCGCTTATCACAGGAACGATTGGCTACTTTTCGACGTTGCTTGGATTTGCAGGTAAGGCCGTCGTCATGGTTCCATGGACTACTCCGCCTATTATTAATGCCTACCTGTCTACAGGTGGAAGCATTGGCGCCGTCGTAACTCAGATCATTTGTATTGTGGTAGCGATTATCATTTATTTCCCGTTCGTCAAAATTGCCAACAAGCGAACGACTGAATAATGCGCTACTATAGAAATATACCCCTAATTGAAAGCGTATTCTTAATGGATTCAGGTTAACGCCAACTTTAAAGGAAGAAGCTGATCATGGTGAAAATGACTTTTCGGTGGTATGGCGAGCAGGATTCCATTCCACTCTCTTACATCCGGCATGTCCCCTATATCAAAGGAATTGTAAGCGCGGTTTATACCGCTCCACCTGGAGAGGTATGGCCTTGGGACCGTATCACTGCTCTCAAGCAGCAAATCGAGGAAGCGGGACTTACATTTGAAGTCGTGGAAAGCGTTCCGGTACATGAAGCGATCAAGCTGGGACTCCCCACCAGGGACAACTATATTGCCAATTATAAAGAAACGCTGAGAAGGCTGGGTGATGCCGGGGTAAAAGTAGTCTGCTACAATTTCATGCCTGCCTTTGACTGGTTTCGTACCGTCATTGACAAGCCTCTTCCCGACGGATCGTTGACATTGGCTTTCTCGGGGGAAGAACTGAAAAAGATTGAGCCGAACATTGCTGATTTTACGCTTCCGGGTTGGGATTTATCATATCCAAAGAAAGAGCTTCCTGCTTTAATGAAGCAGTATAAAGAACTGGGAATCGAAGGAATCTGGGAAAATCTAGCTTATTTTTTGGCGGAAGTGATTCCCGCAGCGGAAGAGGTCGGCGTGAAAATGGCGATCCATCCAGATGATCCGCCATGGCCTGTTTTGGGTCTGCCGCGTATTCTTAGCAAGGAAGCAGATTTGGACCGTCTGCTGGAGCTTCAGCCTAGCGTGCATAACGGTATTACCTTTTGCAGCGGCTCGTTAGGCAGCTCACCAGACAATCATTTACCCGGAATGTTAGACAAATACGCCGCGCAGAAAAGGATCCATTTTGTTCATCTACGTAATGTCAAACGTTATCCTAACGGTGATTTTGAAGAGTCCGCGCATCTGTCCGAATCGGGTAGCATAGATATGGCGGAGCTGATTCATATCCTGCATCGTCATCAGTTTGAAGGGTATGTAAGACCTGACCACGGGAGAATGATCTGGGGAGAACAAGGAAAGCCCGGCTATGGACTGTATGACCGTGCATTGGGAGCGGCCTACTTAACGGGCCTTTGGGAATCTATAGTACGAAAAGGAGAAGCATGTAATGGCTAAACATACGATACAAATTCCATCGAATTTCATCATGGGTGCTGCGGCTTCCGCCTGGCAGACAGAGGGCTGGAGCGGTAAAAAGGAAGGGCAGGACTCATTTCTCGACCAATGGTACAAAAATGACCGCTATGTCTGGCACAATGGATATGGACCTGCGGGGGCAACCGATTTTTATAACCGTTACGCTGAGGATATTGCGCTGATGAAGCAGATTGGCCTGACCCATTACCGTACTTCTATTAATTGGTCCCGCTTCTTAACGGATTATGAGAATGTTATCGTGGATGAAACGTATGCGGATTATATGGGCCGGGTCATTGACGAGTTGATTGCCAGCGGGGTCGAGCCCATGATTTGTCTGGAGCACTACGAGGTGCCCGCTTATTTGCTGGACAAATATGAGGGCTGGTCTTCCAAGCATGTGGTGGAACTGTTTGTGAAATATGCAGAAAAGGTTTTTGAACGCTACGGTAATCGGGTAAAACACTGGTTTACATTTAATGAGCCCATTGTTGTACAGACTCGTGTCTATCTGGATGCCCTTCGCTATCCCTATGAACAAAATACGCGGAAGTGGATGCAATGGAATTATAATAAAACGTTGGCTACTGCAAAATGCGTACAGCTCTTCAAGGCCAAAAGCTATAGCCAGAACGGGGCTAAAATAGGCGTTATTTTGAATCCTGAAGTAACCTATGCCCGATCCAGCGCCCCTCATGACCAGTATGCGGCACATGTGTATGATTTATTTTATAATCGAGTATTTCTGGACCCGCTTATTAAAGGCGAATACCCGCAAGAATTGTTCGATCTCATGAGCAAGCATGATATTGCATTTGAAGCTACAGCGGAAGAATTGACAGTAATTAAGGGCCATACTGTGGACTACGTCGGCATCAATCTCTATTATCCACACCGGGTCAAGGCGCAGAGTAAAGCCTGGAATGAAAACATTCCCTTTCATCCCTCTTACTACTATGAGCATTTCGATCTTCCGGGTAAAAGAATGAACAAGTCACGGGGCTGGGAGATTTATCCCAAGATTATTTACGATATGGGAATGCGTATTAAGAATGAATATAACAATATCGAGTGGTTTGTCGCGGAAAATGGCATGGGCATTGAGAATGAAGTTGTCTTCAAAAATGAGGAGCACATCATTCAGGACGACTATCGCATTGGCTTTATAACGGAGCATTTATGCTACACGTTACAAGCTGTAGAGGATGGTTCGAACTGTACAGGTTATATGCTGTGGGCCTTTACAGACAACGTTTCGCCCATGAATGCTTTTAAAAATCGCTATGGACTGGTGGAAATTAACCTGGAGAATGATCGAAGTCGGCATTTGAAGAAGTCCGGCTACTGGTATCAAGCTGCCATCAAAGAACGCTCGTTTGTTGCTGATCTGGATGAAGAGTATAAATAATTAAAAATTTATTTCTGGAGGCGCTCAAATATGAAAAAAATTATTCTGGCATGTGCTGCGGGTATGTCCACATCCATTCTGGTTTCCAAGATGAAAAAAGAAGCCGAAGCAAGATCCATAGTGCTTAACATCGAAGCCATCCCCGAAAGTACCATTAAGGAAGAGCTGGAAGGCATTAAAGATTCTGTAATTGCTATTTTGCTTGGTCCTCAAGTACGGATGCGTAAAAAGCCGATTGCCGAAATTGCAGCTCCCTATGGCATCCCGGTGGATGTCATTGATATGATCGCTTACGGTAGAGCCAACGGTGCCGCCGTGCTGGATCAAGCCTTGAAGCTGGCTGGCGAATCATAATAAGCATATAGACATTTTTAGATGAATAGCAAAAAGCGGCAGTCTCCCATCAGGAAACTGCCGCTTTTCCGTATATTGGTAACCATATTGATATTGATTATCCCGTCACCTTAAACCGTCCAATCAACTGACGCAGCTCAGCGGACATCCCTTTCAGACTCTCCGTCGATTGGCTGACGCCTTCCATGGAGGTTAGCTGCCCATCCGAGGCTTCTGCAATCAGGTGGAAGTGTTCGGCTGCATGCCGTGAAATTCCCTCCATCTGGTCCACGGAAGCTGCGACTTCCTCAGAAACGGAAGTGATCTCCTCCGAGGCAGCCGATACCTCCTGCAGTTGTGTCGTGATCCGTTCCAGACCGGAATGAATATGGCCAAAGGATTGTCCAGCCACATTTACAATGTCCATTCCCACCCTGGCTTCAAGGGCGCTTCCCTCCATCCGTATGGACAGCTCGGAAGTCTGTTGCTGAACCGAGGTGATAATGCCTGCGATCACCGCCGAGGACGACTGGGATTGAGTCGCCAGCTTCCTTACCTGCTCGGCTACCACGGCAAAACCACGCCCATGCTCTCCGGCCCGAGCCGCTTCTATCGCTGCATTCAGCGCGAGCAGATTGGTTTGTCCAGCAATATCCGTCATCAGGGAAAGTACCTCTCCGATCTCCACGGAATGCTCCTCTAATTGTTTGGTGGCGGCAGCCATCGCCGCTGTAGAGTCTACAATGGATTTCATTTGATCCACAGCCCTGACAATGGCTTCATTACCCTGAAGCGCATTCTCGGTAGTTTCCTGCGATAAGTCCGCTACAATCGCAGCAGATTGTGCAATTCGATGCATGCTGGAGGTCATGTCCTCCATGCCTTTATTCATCTCCATGGTCTGAAGTACCTGGGTTTCTGCCCCCACGGCAGCTTCTTTAATATGTATGGAAATATCCCGACTGGCTTCTGCGGTAACATGGGCATGATTGTACACATCCCCGGACGAAGACAGGATCTGGTCCGAGCCTTTGCCAATGCCCTCAATTACCGTTCTTGTATCCGTTACGAGGACCCCAAAAGCCGAAGCCAGACGGCCAATTTCATCCTTACGATTCGTATCAATAACGACCGTAAGATCGCCTTCCCCAACCTTGGCGACGTCTCGGGTCAACCTTAATAACGGATGTGTCAAATATTTGGCTAGTGCAAAGACCAACAGAATACATACCACCAGCACAATCGCAGCTACGATCAGCATCGTTCTTCTGGATGTTTCCATTAATTTGTATACCTCTGTAGCATCCAGATCTGCCCCGACAACCCCTGTGATACTGCCGTCCTTGCCTTTAATGGGAACGTAAGCCGAGACGGTTGCTCCGTATTCGTCCTTTGTCAGATCGCCTATGGAAGCCTCGCCCGTTTCAAAAGTATGCAGCATCCCCGGGTACGCATTGTTTTCGGGAGTGCCCAGCGGCGAATAGTCCTCTTTGGCGGTGGAAGCAGCCACGCCATCAACGATGTACACATAGCTCGTTTGGCCTCCGTCTTCCACTTTCCCCAGCGTGTATAAATACTTGAAGCCGTTAGCTTCCTTCAGCTCGTTAAGCTGATCGCGCAGCTCATTAAAATAAGCATTCTCTCCCCCGGCAACGGGTTTAATGTCTGTATATTTGTCCACATTAATCATGGCTGCGGCCCTTTTGGCCACCGCTTTGGCCTGCTGGCCCATGGAGTTTTCCACCAGTTCGCTCGAAGATTGATACAAGGTAAAACCCAGAATGGCTCCACCGATTACAATAAGGCCCGAAAAAAACAACACCATACGTGACAACAGACTGTTCAACCCGCCAACGCTCCTTTGGATAATCCAACTTGTATTTACATCATTTTATATTATACATGTCTTTCTGCCTATCATTTTTAGTTAAAACGTCCCATATTTCCTATTCCACATCAAAATTGAAGTATGTTTTAGCATAAGGTTCCTTCATCAGCGTAAAGTGCCACCATTCCTTGCTGTAAGGCTTGAAACCACGCTTCACCATAGCATCCCTAAGGATTTTTCGGTTCGCCTGCTGTGTCTTGCTGATCAGCTTCGTGTTGTAATAGGAAATATCACCGAAAAAATCAAACGGACTCCCCATATCGACAGTCTTCCCCGTTTTGATGTGTACTAGCGTCAAATCCACGGTGCTCCCCCGCGAATGGCCGGATTTCCTGGCGATGAAGCCCAGCTTGAACAGATTGCACTTATCCAGCTTCGGGTAATATTGCTGCTTCATTTTCATATCTCCGCTAT
The DNA here is from genome assembly GCF_050467745.1 of Paenibacillus sp. NRS-1781. Taxonomy (NCBI): domain Bacteria; kingdom Bacillati; phylum Bacillota; class Bacilli; order Caryophanales; family Paenibacillaceae; genus Paenibacillus; species Paenibacillus sp. NRS-1781. The sequence goes on along the minus strand of NZ_JBITPI010000026.1, from coordinate 54,446 downwards.
CCTGTGACCATCTGACAAAATGATTCACGGCTTTTTGCGGACGATAGGCATCGTATACTTTCAACAGATATCCTTTGGCTGCCAGATCATCGCTGACCCCTTTTAAAGCGGCTGCACCTGTATGGGTCATGATCGCAAAAGGCCCCTTATATCCATCAATTCGTCTGCCAACAAAGTTATTTTCACTATAATAGCGGATTTCATATTGCGCCGCAGGAATCACTTCATCCAGATACACGAAGCCCTTGGGCAATTTATTTTTCTTCTCAATGGTCAAATTTTGCGTTGTACTGCTATCCGCAGTTACGTCCGAGGCTCCGGCAGCAACAGTAGAAAAAGGACCTGCATTTAGCAAAAATGCATATGTAATCAGTGCGATGCCGATTTTTCTTAAAGACTTTTTCAACATAGATCAGACTCCCCTTTGTGAAACTGGTTGGCTTACTGCTGACCATTGTATCAGGTGAGGACATTTTTTCCTATAAGCAGCTGCCCGGCTATCCATAAAAAAGAGGCTGATCCTCCAGCCCCTTCCTGAATCGCACGCTTTCTCGCTACACGCCTTCTTTTCCTGAACCCATACTGCTCACATACGTTTCCTTCAATCCGGCAGAGATGCCATATAGTGGCTCCCATCGAAGCCAATGTCTCGCGACTGCGTTGCTAAGACAGCTATGGTGAATGTCTCCCGCCCGCACAGCTGAATACACAGGCCGAACGGACGAACCGTGCAGCTTCAGCAAATCGTAGGCCAGCCGATTGATGGACGTTGTCCGTCCCGTACTCACATGCACTGTACGTTGATCCGCTGCACGTATAGCCGCCATATTCGCTCTGACTACATCCTTGACGTACACGAAATCGCGGGTTTGCGTTCCGTCGCCGTGAATGAGCAAGGGGCTCCCTTTTTTCAGCCGATCCATAAAAAGAGCGACTACACCGCCCTCTCCCTTCGCGGCCTGACCGGGACCATACACATTGCCGTAACGCAAAATCGTGTAATTCATGCCATATACCCGATGAAAAAGCCGGATATACGATTCTGCGGTCAGCTTGGAAAGCCCGTAGCCCGAAATCGGCTCCAAGGGATCGTCTTCCTGAATACATTGCTTTTGCAGTTCACCGTATACGCCAGATGTGGACGCAAATATCAGTTTGGATACACCGGCTTCATGACAAGCCTGCAGCAGATGAATTGTCCCCAGCACATTCACATCTGCGTCCTCATCCGGTCGATGGATGGATTGCTGGACTTCGGCCTGTGCCGCCAAGTGAAACACAATATCCGGGCTTTCCCGAATGAGCAGCGTCCGGGTCTCGGAGCTGCGGATATCCGCCATATGCATGACCGCGCGCGGGTCCACATTTGCGACATTCCCGGTCGTCAGATTATCCAGCACATGCACCCTGATGCCCGAATCAGCAAGCGCACGCACCAGATGGGAACCAATAAATCCGGCTCCCCCGGTGACCAAAGCCTTCACTAGCGCACCCTCCTTTTGAACCGAAGCAAGTTTCTTCCTTTCCCATCATGTTATGCGGCGCTCTACAGCTTGGCGCAGGCACAAGCACAGGCACCAAAGACAATCTAAGACGTACCTCCCCGTTGTTCAGACGTGTAGCCTGACGTTTGCCAGCATAAAGCGCCACATCTCATCCTGCCCGCTCCAAATATCCTCAGGCGGCAGCGACACTGAAACCAGCCGCTCCAGTCCCCAATCCAGCTCAGTCACATCGGCAGCCCCTGTATAATCCACGAATAACAAGCGAAAATCGTGGGTAATCATCTGTGACAATACGGTGTGCAGTTCTATCGCCTGATCCCGACTGCCCCCCAGACGAACCAGCAGCAAACGGGACGCAAGCGCAGATTTCTCCAATAGACGTGCAATTCGGCGATCAAGCGTCGTTTTGAATGCAGGATAAGAAGTCAGATGTTCCGATGTATTCAGGGTAACAGGGAAATGGTGTGCCGCTGTAATTTCATACGACGCGTCCTCGACCATGAAGTTATACTCGCCATAATCATGCCCCGTGACACGCAGGCTGGCAAAGTCCATAAATCCGGCGAAACGGGCATCCAGCAAGCGACTGATCTGCGACAAGTTGCCGGAAATCATCCAATCCAGCGGTCCCGCGTATGGACGCAGTCCGTTTTTATCCAGCTGAATGGAAGGCAGGCAATGTCCTCCCAGGCTGAATACAGCGTCATAATCCCCCTGCAATCGCTCAAGCACGCTGTCCTCCCCTTTCCGAAGATAGGGACATTCCCTGAAAAAGCGTACGCCAGTGCGGATCACTTTGGTAATTCCATACATCGGCAAAAGGCATTTCCACCGCGCATACATTCGCAAGCTGCCAGTCCAACTCGGTCAACTCTGTTACACCGGAACAATTAACGATGAGCAGACGAAATTCATGCGCCATCATGCCGTACAAGATGCGCTCCAGTTCCTCTACCTCTGCATAGGTTCCCAGCATACGGACGAACAAGCTGCGCTGCGCCTTCTGCGTTTTAGCAAAAAAACGTTCGATACGGCGGTCTATCTTCTCCCTGAACTCTGGATAAGTCGCCAGATCTGCGGAAGTATTGCGTTCCTGCGGGAAATCATGTACCGAGATCACGTTATAATCGATATCCCTGACCATATAGTTCAGTTGGCTCGTACCAACGACACTTAAATTGGGCAAATCCATAAACCCGGCAAACCGGTTTTCCAGCAAGCGATTCACATCGGACAGCGTGTCAGACATCATCCAATCCAGCACCCCGGCAAACGGCCGCAGGCGGTTTCTTTCCAATTGAATGGCAGGCGTGCAGTTTTGCCCCAAACTGAAGACCGCATCATATTCCCCTGCCAGCTGTGCAAGTCTCATAGCCGTGCCTCCTTTTTAAAGCGACCCAACCCTTTCCTCAGGCCGCAGGTTGTTCCACTCTACATTACATGCACAGCTCGGCTAAAAGGGTTGGACCCCGGCGCGTATTTTGTCAAAAAAGGCGTACAACTATCCAGTCCAGACACGGCCATTTTTCATATGATATAGGGCTGGTATACAACAGAATTCAAGGAGGCTACATGATATGTCCGTGTTTCTTTTATCTGCTGATCATCACCTCACTTATCACAGCGCCAGTATACAGAGCTGCCATGTGACCCTGTTCAATCGTGAAAAGAGACCTGTCGATGTACTGTTGGAAATAGGGAATGATAGCGGTGTTTTCCGACGGCAGCTACTTAGCCTGAGCACTTCTCCCGAAGCTGGCTCCGTAGTACAGCTCAAGGATATGGAGACAGCCCAAAATCCTTTTTACCTGCGGGTGGTCACAAGTATATGCAATCCGGAAACGTTATTTATTTTGGCTGAATTTGTAGAGAACGGGAACGTGGTCGCTATGCGTACAGCCAGTCATTTTACCGTGACGCCCTAAACCACGGACAGGAGAGGAAGAAGGTATGCTAAAATATTCGGTACAAAACAAAGCCGAAGCAGGCACACATGCGCTGCCTTTTCAGGTCACCGAACAGGAGAGCGTGCTATCTACGTTGATCATTCCTGCGAGTGAGTCTGAAGGGAGTATTGTCATTGAAACCTCCTTGGCATGGGAAAATCCGCTGCTCAACTGGGATATCGGAGAGCTGGTTATCCGGCTGCGTCGCAACGATGGGCAGGGTCCCGTGCTGGACTGGTTGCAGGATTTCTGCTATCAGGAGGGCTTTGCCGAGCTAAGGTATGAGGAATCTGCGGGACAGTCAGCGCCATATGTATATTGCGTGACCGTGCAATCGGCTGACCGCAGGGCCGTTGTCACGGGTCCACTCGTGATCCAAGGCTCGGTCTACGAAGATTCGGTTAATGAAAACCCGGACGGAACATGATCCGAAATCATCCAAAAGGCAGGCCGGGATGTGATGAAGTGCCCCCTTAAAGTTAGACAATTTATTTCAGGCAACTTGTTGGGTATGGGCTCGGTATTGTACGGGGCTCATACCCTTTAATTTGGCCTTGATACGTTTGTGACTATAGTAATCCATATACTTCTCCAGTTCTTGCTTGAAGTACTCCATGTTGTCAAATTCTTTTAGATATAGAAGAATAAAATGAAGTATTAGACCGTTGAAATTAAGTTGTAGACTGACAATACGTCATTAAGCTAACGGGTATAATATTGGTATAATATGGTTATTTAAAGTTTTGAGATTTTCACGAATTGTACTATGATAAACTTGATTCCATTAATTGATTCGAGCAATCGTAGGGGACAGTGCCCCTTACTCTTACACAATTTAGAGAACAGTATACCTAAGGAGTGGTAGAAATGGCGCGTGTTTTATTTATTAATGGTGGATCAGAGGGACATATCAATCCGACTATTGGAGTTGTGCAAGAGCTTATTTCGCGTGGAGAAGAAGTGGTGTACTTTTCTATAGAAGCTTTTCGGGAGCGTATCGAGAAGACGGGAGCTTCAGTACGAACATTTGACGATCAAAAATTTATAAAAGCCTTTATCTCAGGTGGAAGAGATTATTTACTCGAAAGAATCAACGGTCTTTTACTTACGGCAGATATAGTCATACCAAGCGTTCTTGAACAGATCAAAGGAGAGCATTTTGATTACATCATCCATGATTCCATGTTTGGTTGTGGACGTTTACTCGCTCAAATGCTTAAGCTTCCTGCAATCAATTCTTGTACTTCTTTTGCACAGACAAAAGTATCATTTGATAAAATGTTGGAACAATTTTCTATAAAAGTCCCTACAGAAATTGTTAAACCTATAATCGATAAATTTCAAAGCCTGACGGAAATGGTGAAAGAAAAATATGATGTGGAGATCCATTCTCCTTACGAAGTGTTTTGTAATCCTGCACCACTTACAATCGTTTATACAACAAGGGAGTTTCAACCTTATGGAGAAGCATTCGACCAAACTTATAAATTTGTAGGTCCATCTATCTCTTCACGATTAATTCAAGAAAACTTCGACTTTACTGCAATCAAGGGGAAAAACCCAATTTACATTTCACTGGGTACTGTCTTTAACCAAGCAATTGATTTCTATAAGCTTTGTTTTGAGGCATTGGGGAATACGGATCATACTATTGTCATGTCTATTGGGAATAAAACCCAAATCTTTGATTTAGGGGAAATTCCTGAAAACTTCATCGTAAAAAATTATGTTCCACAAACTGATGTACTGCATTACACTAAATTATTTATTACACATGGTGGAATGAACAGTACCAATGAAGGTCTCTATTATGGGGTTCCGCTAATTGTAATCCCACAAAGCGCGGATCAGCCGATCATTGCGGGGCAAGTCGCCAATATCGGAGCAGGCATTAAATTACAAATGCAAAGCTTGACTGCAAATCAACTACGTGAAGCTGTAGATCATGTGTTAAGCCACTCATCTTTCAAGAAAGCTGTTGCAAATATTAGGGAATCCTTTCGAGAATCAGGTGGGTATCATCAAGCTGTTAATGAGATAAAAGAGGAGACAAGCTATGATGATTAAAATGTCACTTTCGAATATGAGGGAAAGAAGTCGAATGAGAATGAGGGCTCTTCAGCTAACCTTACGAATGCCTTGTCCAGCATCTCTGATACAAGTCGTACCCTGCTTGATATCTCAGAACGGCATCCTTTTTCTGTTCTAAATTAAATTTAGTCATGAAAAAACTGCACCTCCAAATGTTATTCGTGACTAACAATTGGGGGGCAGTTCAGTGATTTCCGGCCTGCCTTTTACACTTGCTCCAAATGTAATGAAACAGTCGAATATTCATATGCATTACGGACGTCCCAATTCAGAATTACTGTCGTTCTCATGGCACAGTTTGTTTGAGACGTCCCAGAATTTCAGTGTCCGGTAGCTTATAATGTTCCGGTAACGAGGTGTTAATCCGGTTCCATATTTCATAATCCACCTCAAAATCCGGGTGCGATTGCTCGATTTCAAAAATACGGTTGTACAAGTCTCCAACTACAGGAAAAGTCATGTTCCCCCTCCTCACTATCGAATCAACGTACTTGATTGAGCGCTTGCCCGTAAATATTGATGAGCCGTGCAATCATGACATCCAGAGACCAATGCGCAGTTCCCCATGTCTTGGCACGGTTCCCCATAGCTATACGCACGTCATCCTGAGCCAGCAATTGCTGCAAATGAGCTGCTAACGCCTCCACATCGCCAACCGGGGAAACCAGTCCAGTATGTTCATGCTCCACCATTTCTGGAAGTCCACCTGCATCCGATACCACTGCCGGAAGCCCCGAAACCTGCGCCTCCATAACCGAAAACGGCTGATTATCCTGTATGCTCGGATGAACAAAAATATCTGCCAGTTGCAAAAGGGCAGGCACATCCTCACGATGCCCGAGAAAAACCACCTCTTCCCTCAGCCCCAGCTCCTCAGCCTGTGTTTGAAGCTCTTCCCTTTTGTCTCCCTCTCCGACAATCCAGCAAACCCAGTCTGTACGCCGATCTTTTAGCAAACTAAGAGCGCTCATTAAGTAATGCAACCCTTTAATATATACCAGCCGTGAAGGACAAATAATGACCTTTTTTCCTGCGGGTCGTGTCATGTCCGTTCCCTTTTCCTGGACTTCCCAGAAGTGTTCAGTATCCAGGCCATATTGGAAAGTAGCAATCTGTTGCTCAGGCACTTCGAACTCACGAACAAGCGTCTGTTTCATCCATTCTGTAGACGTTATTGTAATATCAGCAGATAGCGCCCCATAGTGCTCCAGCGCCCAATAATATTTCCACATCAACGATTCCCGATATCCCGGCTCCTGATCTCGTTCAAGCGCCATCATGACTTCACGGGCCAACGAGCCGTGAATATTGGCCACGAGTGCGCTATCCTTACGTTTGACTCGGCTTAGGGCACGTGTCGCAATGACATCCTGTGTATGAATGACATCATACTGTTCAACTCCAAAATACGCCGCCGCCAGTTCCATGCAATATCGGTCCTTTTCCACCGTCTGCACCCAAGAGTCCTTGTGTAATACAGGTACAGCCGCCTCATTCAGCTTCGTGTTCAGCATGGGCAACAACTGATCCTTCAGCAGTTCCCTATTTTCAAAAACAATATGGTATTTGGGTATATCCGGCCCGTTGCCCATCAAGTCCACAGTGTGACCCTGTAGCTCCAGTCGTCTTTTAATTTGTAGCATAAACGGCCACACGCCTCCCAAATGAGGGATCGGCCAGTAGGTAGCCAACAAAATTTTCACAACAGCCTCACCTCCCCCGTCTAGTACATTTATGTTCCGTCGCTTCCGTAAATTTGCTGAAAGCCCGACAATGCATCTGTCCATACCGCAAAAAAACCGCTATTTGGCACGATAGTCACATCAATAAAATTACCGATCGTGACGACTGGAACCGGGACAACAGAAGACACAGGTAGCGAAGAACTGAACGCTGTCCCCCCATTGAAGGATACAATGACCTGGTATCCATTAACAGGATTGGTCACAATGTACCCGACATAAATCACCCCTGTAATGTTCACGGTGATTTCCCCCCACGTGATCCCTCCATCCTGTGATCGCTGGAAAAACATGACCGAGCCGCCGAAAAAATCGGGATTGTACTGATGCGTATAACATAAATAGATGCTTCCGGTATAGGAGCTGACCTGAGAAGTATCAAATTTCACGCTGACCTCAACATTATTGACAAATGTCCCATACCCCCGCTGGGCAATCACGGGCGGATCAAATGTATTGCCATTGTCTCTGGACACGTAAGTAGCAATGGTACCGTTCAAACCGTCTACGACGGTCCTGTCGTAGACTCGATAGCCGCAGACACAATAGTACCGTCGAGCAGATTGAAAGCGACACTAGGCTCTTGCGCCAGCCTTCCGCTTTGCGTGAACTGTACGTTCGGCATCAGGCTCCACCTCCCGGTACACCGGCAAAAATCGTCAGGCGGCTGTTCACGCAGCGTTATGTTGGATACGAGAATATCCCCGCTAAAGGTAGCACCTCCATCAAAGGATCGCCGTATAAAATAAGCCGGTGTCTGCGGGCCCGTACGAATCCAGCTGACATAGACATGCCCGAGATAGGGGCTGGCTCCGGCGGAAGCGGCAGTAAAGAATCGGTCCAGTCCGCCCCTGCGTCCAATGATCGGTAAAGACCAATGAGAGGGGGCCCGCTGCTAAAATCAACAGCGACAGCCACCACAATATTCGGATTCAACAAATTAACGGCCACACTTGGCTCAAACTTGGGTAACCCGCTGGGTGTCACCTGAAAATTAAAGGGCATGACGAGCATTCCTTTCATTACAAATTGGTAATCATGGAAGGGGTACCTCCAAAATGTACCTTTTTTCGGCATAGCCTACCGACAAGCATACAAGCTTTCTATTCAGTAGATTCATAGTATAGGAGCATCCCTTCGGGGGTTTTCCAATATTCTGTTTTCGAAAGGATGATTCATTTGGCTTTTACAACCGGCTATATGACAAATACCAGAGATTTTGGTACGGCCTGCTCCAATGTCGTTGTGAATCTGGTGAATGAGGATACGGTAAACGCAGCAACCGTGACCATACAAATTTTTTTCTCGCTCGTACCGGATACTAAGATCCCCTTGTACGTGACATCGGTTAACGTACCTGCAAACTCCATTGCCCGGCGCACCTTCTTTATACAAGGTGTGCTTGCCTATGAAGTGCAATACAACGTGGCCGCCGCTGTTCCATCCAATGTGGTTCTTTCCAACTTCGGTCTGGACCAGTTTGGCAATGTTGTGCAGGAGCATCGTGTCCTTCAATCGGAGCTGACCACGATTGCGGCCCTGTCTCCAGTTAGCTAAAAGCGACCCTGTTCCAGCGCCTGATGCACTCGATGAGTGTAATACACGTAATTCCATTCCGGCGGTACAGCGGTGACTTCCCACCCGCTGCCTATGGTAGAGTGATCATCTGTATAGTAGGAAAAAACGTGGGTATTCGGCAGTGGGCGGAGTAAATTCGTCAGATACAGCAAATCCGTCACGGCGATATAAGGTTTAACCCCGTAGCATACAACAAAGCGGGTCACCGTTTCCCCAATGGCCTGAATCAGTGCTTCCGTGACAGAATAATGCGGTCTGGGCGTTACGATCAGGCGAGGGTCGAGCATCATCGGCAGGAAGGAAGAGGCGCCCTGTTCAGGCGTAAGATCCAGCAACCGCACCAAGCAATTGCTGTAATGCTGCTCTAGCAGCTGGTCCAGCAACGACTCAGCCTGAGTCATATCTGTAACGGGCATCAAAATAGTCATTTCAAGCGGGATACCCCGGCGCGCTCTCGTCTCATGCTTGGCGACTTGAAATGCGTGCCGCCAGCGTCGATGCTCCTTCTGGCTGTGCAAGCTGGCCGATACACTAAATGCGGAATCCACCCTGTAATCCATAAGGACCTCCGGGATGAATTTCATGCTGCACGTCTCGGTCAGTCGCAGCCAGTAATCATAATCCTCCACGGGTTGCAACCGATAGCCGTCGATCCGGCGGGCATATTTGCTTTTGTACATAAATGAAACCCCAACAATGCTGGCGTTCAGCAGTTCCTCATGCGACTGACTCTGATACCAGATCAGCGCTTGTTGATGCTGCTCATCATACAACGGGCTTCCTGAAGCATCAATCTGGCGGAAGGTGGAGAATACAAGGCCGAGCAAATCCGGCCCGTGGTTCAGCTCACGTCGCAGTCGTTCTATAAAGCCGGGATAATATACATTGTCACTGGATACCCAGGTCACATATGTGATCGCAGGATCTTGGAACAACTCGTCAAACCCCCGGTTGAGGGCACTAGATACTCCTTTGTTCTCAGGAAGTGTAATCAACTGGACACGCGGGTCTCCCGCTGCTGCGTGGAGCGCTGATCCCACCATTTCCGGCGCTCCGTCAATAACGATGATAAGGCGGAATTCCCTATAGCTCTGAGCCAGCACAGATGAAATCGCGGCTTGCAGATAGCCGATATCCTGTTTGTATAGCGGCATCACAATACCTGTATCTACCATATCAATCCCCCCTGACAGACTTCCGGCTTTATTAGGAAAAACCGTTCAACAACTGACTGAAGCGATTTCGATACCGTGCTTGAGTTATGCTGTACTCCCGCTCAACGGCCGTCCAATGCTTTTGGGTTCCCATTTCATCATGCCAACGGTAGTTGACCAGCGGTTCGTTCAGAAAGGGAAATGGGTATCCCGCCAGCATCACTCGGTACCACATATCCAGATCATGGGTGTACGGCAGCAATTCATCGAACAGACCGATATGCGTAAACAGTTCCTTTTTGAACATGACGGTGCATCCATTTACTGGATTCCCTTGCTGGAAAAAACGGCAAAACTCCGGTATGGACGGAAATACAGCTGCCGCCTGCGGGTTCGTGATTTGGCTGTATTGATTGATAAGATTAAAATTGGTGTGAGAGATATATGCCCCCTGTTCCGCCATAAAGGATACCTGGTTGTTAATTTTGTCCTTGTGATAGATATCATCTGAGCTGAGCCACGCAATGTACTCGCCGCTAGCATGCCGGATGCCATGATTCAGTGCGCTGGCTGTTCCACCATTCGCTTTACCTAAATAATGTATATACGGAAGATAAGGCTGAAGCATCCCCGTATGTGTCGTGGACCCGTCATCGACAACAATAATTTCAAGCGGACCGTAGGTTTGCTCTAATGCACTTTGCAGAGCCTGATTCACGTATCCACAGTTATAAAATGGAATGACGATCGTTACACTCGGTCTCATATCGTTCCTTCCTTTCTGGCTCGGCGGTATCGTATCATATCCTCCAGCGATTGTCCCAGCGGTATGATCGGCCTCCATCCCATGTCCTCCAGTTCCTTGGCCCGGTATGCATCCATATACGCTGACTCTGCCGCGTCCCCCCATTCGATGGCAACAGGTGTCTCTGCCATTGCAACCATACGCTCCACGATATCTCCCAGCTCCACGATGCGGCCTGTGCAAACCGGGTAAACCTGCCCCGACACCCCTTGCTCCAGCAGCACACCATATGCCCCAACGGCATCACGCACGTCGAGAAAATCACGCTTCGCATGCCGGGACGATACCTGGAACGGTGCGGGTTCGAGTGCGGGCAAAGGCTCACATGCTGATTCGGTTGCTGGCTCCGTGTACGTGCGCTCCGTACGGATAATATGACCCGCCAGCAATGCGCAAAAGCCGGTGGATGGACCCGGCCCAATCAGATTACAAGGCTCTGCCAGCATGACGGATTGGTCAAACAACGTGCTCCATGAGAGGGCGACTGCTTCTTGAAGACTTTTGCTAAGACTATATGGATGCGATGGATGATACGGAGCCTGCAAAATTGCCTTTAGCCGGGAACCCGCCACGACAATCCGGGCCTTTGGAAAAGAACGCAGCGCATCCAGCAGATACAGCGTGGACAGCACATTGGATTCCATGTAGAGCAGCGGGCTTCGCCATGATTCTGGCACCGAATTTTTTCCACCCAGATGAAGCACATAATCCGGCGCAATCTGGCCAATCACTTCGCGAAGACGCTCCTTGTCGAGCAAATCGCATACATAAGACGTGATGTAAAAGCTGGTGCCAGAATCTGTGCCGACGTTCTCATCACCGTTAAACTGCAAGATCAGCTCCCGGGCGGAAGCAGCCGTACGGGTCAGAGCCGCTACCTTCCAGCCGAGCTTTGCAAAATGGCGACAGGCGTGTATCCCGGTATAGCCTGCCGCTCCGGTAATTACAATGACGGGCCGACGTTGTTCCGCTGTGCTTCTGTCCATTCCAGCAGCTCCTTCAGCATGATGCTGTAGTGAGGAACATCATAGAGCAGATCGGCCCGGGTAGAACGAAGTGTCCGGTCTTGCACCGGCTCATCCTTCGGCACGATCCGAATATCCTCCCTCTTCCAGATGTTCTTGAACAACAGCAACAGATCATACTTGCTGATCGGTTCAGGATGAACCAGATGAATGAGTCCGTCCAGCGGCTCATTCATCAACACCTGTATAGCCTTAGCCAGCTCCAGTGTTGTAACTCCGTTCCAAAAGACGCCGCGATACCCAGCAACGTCCCCACTCTGCTGCAAGAACCAGTTCAGCAGACCAATGCCCCCCGGCCGGATTTCCGGGCCGATAATGGAGGTCCGGATCGTCAGATGGCCCGGCGCTTTTACTTCCCCGAGTATTTTCGTCAATGCATAGGCGCTTGTCCCGTCAGGTTGATCCGTTTCTCCATATAAACCGGGTACCCGTGTCCCCTCGAATACACAGTCCGTACTGATATGAATAAGCCGAGCACCGATGCTGTCCGCTGTCCGCTGGAGAAGGTGCGGCAGCAGGCCGTTAATTTGATATGCTGTAATCTGATCCGCTCCGGCATACTGGTTCAGCACACCCACCGCGTTAATAATGACGTTAGGCCACACACTCCGCACCAACTGCTCCACCATAAAGCTGTCGTTCACATCCAGCAGCAGCCCTCCTTTATTCTTGGGATCCCGCGTGGTGTAGAACACATGATATCCGCCCTGCTTTTGAAAGTAATCGACCAGCACATGGCCTGCCATGCCGTTACCGCCCAAAATAAGCAGCTTCATTTAATGAACCCCCCGCTCTGGAGAATGCTTCGAATCTCCTCTTTGGACATCAGATTGAACTCCGAGCTAAAGCTGCTGAACGACACTGGAGGGCATTGCTTATAGCGATCCTTTAGTTGGGGGATATTCAGCGTTGGCAGAATGATCAAATATTGCTCGTCGTACACGACCGTCGTCAGGCTTTCAAAGTCGCTCATTAAAATCTCGTGAATCTTCTCGCCGGGTCGGACACCCTTTTCCACAATATTCACATTTTCCACACCCGAATCCTCGATCAGCACCTCTGCCAAGTCCAAAATGCGGCAGGTTGGCATGGTCATGATAAATATTTCGCCGCCGATGCTTTCCACCGATGCCTTGAACAGCAAACTAATCGCATCACGCAGGGTCAGGAAAAAACGGGTCATGTTCATATCCGTGATCGAAATGGTACCCTTTTGGCGAATCTGGCTTTGAAATAGATGCACTACGCTTCCGTTCGTGCCCAATACGTTACCGCCACGCACCGTCACAAATCGTGTATCGCTATTCAGCAGATTGGCGTAGACGATCAGCTTTTCACCAATCGCCTTGGTCATGCCGTAAAAATTAGATGGATTCGCAGCCTTGTCAGTGGAGATATAAATGACTTTCTTGACCTGATTGATGACAGCGGCTTCGATCACGTTTTGGGTGCCTACCACGTTCGTTTTTAGTGCTTCATAGGGCTGGTCTTCACATACAGGAACATGCTTGAGAGCCGCCAAATGAAATACATAGTCCACACCCTGACAGGCGGTAACCAGTGCATCCTTATCTCGAATATCCCCGATGCAGAAGCTAAGTCGTTCATCCTCAAACTGCCTGTTCATTGCAACCTGACTCGATTCTCCGCGCGAAAAGATAATGATCTCTTTGGGATTACGCGGCAGTAACTGGGTAACCAGCTCATGTCCCCAGGAGCCGGTACCGCCGGTAACCAAGATACGTTGGTTTTCAAACATGCCGTTTCCCTCCAAGCAAAAATTTGACTACCTTATCTGACACATCCTCCGCCAGATATCCTGCGGGATACTGCCACTTATGCTTCATCCCGATCATTAAGGCTACCGCGTTCGCTATAACCTCTCCATCCAGCCCGGACACGATATTGCTGCCGCAATCTACGGTTTCCGGCCGTTCCGTCGTCCGGCGCATCGTGACCGTCGGCACACCCATGATGCAGCATTCCTCCTGTACGGTGCCGCTGTCCGTCAAAGCGCAGCGGGCATGCCGCTCCAGCAGTACGAAGTCAAAAAAACCGAACGGCTCGTGGAATTCCACCAACGGATCAAGCTGGATCGGCGGATGGCTCGCGATACGAGCGGCGGTGCGAGGATGAATACTGCAAATGACCCGCTGTCCGGACTGCTGTGCTACCCGATTCAGGCCATCCAGAATAGCGAGCAAATGTGGCGGATGGTCGACATTCTCAGCTCTGTGGGCGGTCACCAGGAAATATTGCCCCTGCGACAGTCCCAGCTTTTTCAAAATGTTGCTGCTGGACACCTCTTTCTCGTAATGCTGCATCACTTCGTAAATCGGGTTTCCGGTCAATATAATTCGTTGGCTCGGAAAGCCTTCCCGTATCAGATGCTGCTTGCTTTGCTCTGTATACGGCATATTAATCGTAGAAATCGCGTCAATGATGCGGCGATTCTTCTCTTCTGGCACATCCAGATCGTAGCAGCGGTTACCCGCCTCCATATGCACCACCGGGTAGCCCATACGTTCCGCAAGCAAGGCGCACAGGGCGCTATTCGTATCACCGAGCAGCAGCACATGATCTGGACGCTCCTTGTTTAAAATATCCTCCATCTGCGAGTACATGGCAGACAACTGTTTACCCAGCGTTCCCGCCTTCTCCTGAAGCACATAATCCGGGGAACGCAGCCCCAGCTCGCGGAAGAATTGCCCGCTCAGGCTTTCCGTGTAATTTTGGCCCGTATGCACAAGCACATGCTGGTCTGCATAGCGATCCAGCTTCGGAATGATCAGGCTGAGCCGTATAATTTCCGGTCTTGTGCCGAGCACGGTCAATATTTTCATTGTGTTGGAACCCACCTTTGCTGTCGTTGTTTCATTAAACTGTGGTGTTTAATGAGTGAGATAGCCATCCAGCAAACTGTCTGTGCTCCAGCTAAGCGTTCACCTCAACGGTCCGGCATGCTTTCACCCGGACCGTTGTTTTTTGTGACGTCCAGCCTCGAGCGTTAGCCGCTTCCGCTTGTGCGGATGCAGACACCTCGACACAGGCTTGAGCTTGAGTTTTCGTTTGAGCTTCCGCTTCAACCGGGATTTCTGTCTGGACTTGGATTTCGGCAGAAGCCCTGACAGCGGAAACCAGTGAATGCGATAGCTCCTGCTACTGGCGTTGCTCTTACCCTTGCGCTTGCGAGGTCTACTATGCTTGCGGGCCGCAGGCCCTCTCGCTCGAATGCCACGCTTGCCATGATGCAGGTCTGGCTGTAGCTCCGGTACAGGAGGGGGGGGCTGTGGCAAGCCCGGAATGGCCGCATACTCGATAGGTGGCAGACCGAGCACAAGCAGTTGGCCAACCAGCGATTCAGGAAATTCTCGAATAGTGCTGGTACATGCCTCCGGTATAGCGGTGACCTGACGTAGCCCTTCTCCCTCTCGCAACCATACCGGACCACCCGGCTGCTGAATTAGCGGGAACCACTGTGGATCATGACACACCCATTGACTGACCATGACGTGCAGGTTGTTTTGGTAGGAATCAGATCCATACACACGTGCAGCCGCGCTGTGGTTCCGTACACCAATCCGTTCCACTTCCTCGGGATGATTAAGCAGATAGCCCACTTTCTCCGCCAGCATATCGCTGTTTCCCGGCTCTACCAAAAACTCAGTATTTCCGGTCGCCTCCATCAGCTCCACCAGTCCACCCTGTGCAAAGGCTACAACCGGCTTTCCGTAAACCAGCCCCTCCAGTGCTGTCAGACCAAAGCCTTCCTCCACCATGCTCGGGATGACAACCATATCCATCGCGCTATATGCAGTAGATACAGATTCCTCAAATGAGCTGAACTGGAATCGGCGGCTGTAACGGGATTTGCGGATTAAAGAAACGCATTTCACGTAATATTCCGAGTCCACCGAGCTGCCGATGATCCAGAAGCGGCAGCTCGAATTCGTTTCACACAGCTTCAGAGCCATTTGAACAAAAGGCAACAGTCCTTTGGCTTCGTAGATAAAGGAAGAAATATAACCAATACAGATATGTGATTCCTTCAACCCCAGCTTTTCACGTTTGCGTTTCCGTTGCAGTACATGCTCTTTGTGCGGCGGCATATCCATATCCCGACAAGGAGACAACACCGTATGCGGACGTGTCAGCCCCGCCCCGTGCAAAGGCCGCAAGACGGCCTGCGAAATACCGATGACCCATCGGCTGTAACGCTCGATGATGGAGACCGAGACAGGTGTATGCTCATTCTGGTTAATGACTTCGGTTATTTTCCAGACCACTGGAATATTCAACTCATGGGAAGCCATCGCGGGCATGACGTTCACACAGGTATTGACCAGCACCACATCTGGACGCGTTTGCTGTAGCAACTGAAGCAACGGTGCGTACGAAGCATGGCTTCGCAAATTCTCCGCATCCTGCGCCAATCCCTCATACGGGGTATACATGCCGTGCAGCATGGGCAGGTTCTGAATTTGGACGGTAATCCCGCGCTTGCGAGCAATCGTGGTCAGCCGTCCTTCACCGGGCGTCACCAGAATGCAGTCGAAGTACGTACGAATGTCTACACAAAATTGCAATAACAGCTTCTCCGCTCCCGTAATGCTGCGGACATTGCTGACATGGCTGAATAGCATCATTTTCGGTTTGATCGGAGTTCACCTCCTTTAAAGTAGCAACCATCGGGCGTATGAACCGAATTATGCAAATACGATCGACAGCAGCTGGTCAATCCGGTGACCATACGTGTGCTCACGCAGTGTCCGTTCCAGAGCACGCAAGGCAATCTCACGGCGTTCCTTCTCGTGTGTCAAATAAAACTCAATCTTCTCCAGCAGCTCCTGTTGGGAACTGTACGTCTCGATCTCTTCTCCCGGCTTGTAAAAACGAGCCAGATCATCCCGTGTGTCAGTCAGTTGCAAGGTGCCGCAGGCAGAAATTTCGAACGTACGCGGATTCGGCGACGCCCCCGGCATTTTCAGCGCATTGTTATTCACTGAATCATCCTGATGCGAACGATGAAGATTAATGACAATTTTGCTGCCGTTATACGTATCGTTTGTCTCAGCCGGAGACATCCAGCGACCCAGTTCGATTTTATCGCCATACGATTGATAATCAGGGAGCCGATCCCACCAGATTCCGTTGATTTTAATATTACGAGCCATGAGTTGCGGCATAATCGGATTAAAGAAATAGATGCGATTCCAGTAGGCCGAGCCAGTAAACCCGATTTCACGCCGTACAGAAGTGGGGGAGCTAAGCGGGAAATATTGAGTTAGAAATGCCGCAAAGGGCAAGTAATGTACAGATCCACAGCCGAGCTGACGGTACATTTCGATGCAATTCAGCTCCAGCGTAAACACATGGTCATAATGCGGGACAATTTGGGTCGTCGTGTCCGTGTAATAGGGATCATCCGTTAGCCAGATGGCCGTAGGAATACCCAACTGACGTACTGCTTTCACCTGCTCCAGCGGAAGCTCCATCCCATCCAGCGCCAGCACCAGATTTGGACGGAGCTGAGCAGCTATATCACCTACTGGCTGACGCGGGTCGGTTACAGTAACCTGAGCTGTCATACTTTGCAATGTGGTAATCACCGCTTCATCCAGTGGAGAATAAGGAAGACCTTTACCGGAGGTTACATACAGCACATGAATTTGCCGAAAAGGGAAGACCGCCTTTGTCCGGGTAAGAATCGCATTGGCGCGTCCACGCAAATAGCCTTCGTCGTAGCCGTCACTGATTCCCGCAGCTCTCCCCTTTTCCCAGGAGGTTGCAGCCGGGTCAAACGGTCCTGTCGTAGATATCGTCATCACTTTCACTCCTCACTGTTTTTGGTGTTTACTTTAGGCCATCGCCTTGTCCAGCAATTCTTCCATACGATTGGTGTACAGATGCTTTTGCATGGTGGTGTGCAGCCCGCGCCAAGCCATGCGTTCACGTTCCCAGTCATGCTTGAGATAGTAGTCCAGCTTAACCTTCAACTCCTCTACTCCACCAAAGGTTTCAATGTCATAGCCCGGTCGGTAATAGCGGCTCAGATCCTTCCGAATGTCCGTCATCTGAAGCGTGCCACAGGCAGCAATTTCGTAGGTCCGGGGATTAATGGACTCCGCTGACAGCTGATGTGTATTCCGGTTATCCAGTCCGGGGTCCGTCGGACGATGCAGATTGATAACAATTTTGGAGCCGTTATAATATTTGGCTGTTTCCTCCGGCTCCATGAAGATTGGACGGATAAATCGTTCCAGCACATCCCGACGGGTCAGCCGATCCCAGCTTCCACCCACGATCAGCACCCTTTTATCCGCCAAAAAAGAAGCAAGGTGGTCAAACAACTTTACGCGGTTCCAGAAGGCATTCCCGATAAAGCAAATGTCATGCTGGTGCTCCCTCTCCACCCGCTGGGGATAAAAGATCCGGGCTGACGCAGCAAGCGGCAAATAATATACCTGTGCCACTCCCTGATTTCGATAAAACGCTAGGCATGACATCTCGTGCGTAAATACAACATCGTAGGATTGGCATATCAACGCCGTATCCTCCGTAAAGTAAGGATCATCAACAAACCATATGGCCGTCCGAATACCCAGGCCCCGTATTTGCTGCACCTGCTCCAGATGATCCGGTGGAAAAACATGCAGCCCGTTCATGACCAGTACGAGCTCGGGTCGATGTGCTTCAGCATCAGCCAGCATTCTGGCAGGAGTACCGATGACGAATTCACTGCATATTTGGCTTAATGCCTCTTGTACCCCTGTGTCTATTGCGGCAAAGCCTTGCGGAATATACAGCACTTTCAAATGGCGAACAGCAGGCACCGTGGCCACGACCTGTGACAGAGCAGCCGTACACCCCCCCATTCTGCGTCCTTCCCGGTAGCCACATCTATAGGCTTCTCGTTCATTCCCGCTTCGTTGATCATTCACATCCTTCACCCTGTCCTGTTATAGGATAAACTTCTGTCACTCCTAAACTATATGCGGAGGGGTCAAACGCATCATGGACGACTGCCACTGCCCGGACAAAATTGGCGTTTGCCCGTCCATCTGCCAAACAACAAATAACCCCGAGGCTGTTAGCTTCGGGGGATTAGCAGCAATAGATGATGTTCACGGTTTACTGGGCCTTGTATGCGACTTGGTGTCCATCTTCGTAGCCTTTGGCAAAGCCTGAATTGAAGCCCTCGTTATAGGAAGCATCATATCCCTGCTGGAATGCCTGTGGATCATGCTCCAGCACAATAGGCTCGGGCTGTGGATTCTCCGCAGCAGGGGCTGTCGCCGGGGTGAGCTGAGGTTTTTTCTTCCGACGCAGATGATGACGACTTCTACGGGTGGAATGAAGCCCTCTTTTACGCCTTCTTAAAGCAAGCAGGCGTTTTCTTCTCAGCTTTAATCTTCGGATACTCGAACGCCGGGTGCTTTTTCGTCTTTTGCGGGCTGTTCCCCGCGTAACGCGTTCCCACCGTATTCTCATTCCCATTCCTCCTTAGTTCCTCGTCGTTGTTGCGTTTTTGGAACAGGCAGTTGGAGCCACGGCTGAGTCGGTTTACCATACACCTGCCGTCTTAGTGGGATGCCCGCCAACATCTGCGTGATTTCCCCCTGATAGTTGCTGAGCATACGAATGGTTTCCTCCAGACGGGTAGCGGACATATCTGCATGGGGCGTCAAGTCCGCAAGACTGCTCAGCATCCGGGCAACGGCATGCTGGCTGGCAGCAATGGACTCCATCATATCCAGCTTGATCTCACGTTCGCGCCTCATGCTCATTAGTTCATATCCCCCGGTCCCATTCCTCCCATCATCCCTTCCAATCCGCCACCCTGCTGCTCATCCTGATCCAGTAATGCCTTGAGATTACTGCACAGTCCGGTTTGAAGCCGGGTTAAACCCTCCAGCATTTCCACCATCTGCTCATGAATTTCCAAAGGCCGTCCCAATTGTTCTTCATCCGTGTCAAATGTGGGAGGCTCCAGATGGTTCAGCGTCCAATTACGCATTTTTTCGGCTTCTACCGCCTTGGCCTCCAGGATCATGGACACATTCCATTGCATTTTGGAAGCTGCGTCCAGCATATGAATCATTGCTTTTTCCCTACTCATGTGTTCACTCCCTGCCCTCGGTTGGTACGTTACTCCTCGTCCGGGTATGCCGTCTCTTTCACGACACGAACGAGCATTTCAGCCATTGCTTCCTGAAGATCGGCAATACCATTCAAGTAGGCAACAATGCTTTTGTTTACTTGTCCCGAGCTGTCGAGAATGCCTGGAATTCCATCAAAACGCGGCTCTTCGTCCGGGAGTGCATGTATGATCTGCGACATGCGCACGACCACCTGCCGTTCCGCATCCAACAGCCTTGACATCTGCTGCTGCGAGTGCGAAATATGGATCAGCAAATCATCTACCTGGTTATGCATAAGCCCCTCCTTTATGTGCTCCGCCGTGCGGAACGCACGAATTGCCTACGGGCTTTCCGCTACTACAGCGTATGCCGTAACGAGTAGTCGGTTCCGCCTAAAAGCGCCTATTCCGATCATTACAAATGACCGTGCAGCACAGGTGGCGCAATAATGGGATGCCCCTCTACCAAATCCGCCAAATCTTCGGGGGACACCAACCGAATCTGGTAATCAGCCGCCAGCCAGCTCATGGCGGCATAGGGGGTAAGGAACGGCCTTTTCCAGTCTTTCCCGATTTGATACAGTTGCCCGCCTTCGACATAAAGGACCTCAATCCATCGCATGCGTTGAGCCGGGATATTAAGTGTGGGCAATATGGGCATGTTCTCCAGTTCCGGAGCCGCCAGCACTGGAACTGGTTCCTCTGGCACAAGGGATGCGGGAGGCGAAATCCCGTTTACAGGATCATAATCGCCGGGAATTGTAACCTCTGGCTTTGGCACCAACGGAAGCGCCATTAGATCAAGCTGTGATACCCTGACCGGGGCAACGTCTTCGCCTCCTGCATCCCTGACTCCATGCAGAAGCCGCCTTCCCCCCGGCTCCAGCCGATATATTGCACCAGACGGTCCCTGAACGAGCGCTCCAATGGGATAAAAGGTTGCCGCCGACACGTGTCTGGCCTTGGTTGGCGATATCTGACTGTCCAGCTCTGCTGCTGTGCCAAATTTCAGGCTGTGGCGCAGCTTATCCGCATCCCCCCATTTTCGTACAAAAAAGGATCGGTTCCGGCTGCTTTCCTCCATCAAACCGCCTTCTCCGGTCGTCTGGGGAGAGGCATAAGCCGTATCCCGATCACTTTCCGTGCAATGGATAAAAGCATCTCCCGCAATGGCCAGACGTGTCCCCAACAAGCGTACACGCAGCAGCCAATCTGCATCTGCTTCCTGACCGCTGTGACAGCATTCATCCCAGTACCCCGTCTTATCCAGCGTCTCTCTGCTCAGCAGTAAACAAAATCCGGCCAGGCTTTTGGTTTCCCGCCATGCAGCCGGATTGGAAACATTATGAGAAATGGCGAAAAGACGTGCTTCATTTTCGTTCGTATAAGGTGACTCAATCTGTTGCTCTCCGAACGGACCATTCGTTACAGGTCCGACGACACCAATACGTGGATCACTGTACAAGCACTCTAGCAGTCGATCCAGCCAGTCTGGCGTTACCAGCGCATTTGGGTCCAGCACCACAATGGTCGTGCCTTTCGCCATCATCAGTCCGTGATTCAAGCTGCCTGTCAAATGGATATCCTTTTGGAGTAGCGCGTAACGCACAGCGATGCTTTTACGCAGCAGATAGGTGCGTGTCCCGTCCGTTGAGCCGCAATCCACCACGATGATTTCATGCGGACAGCTTGTATTTTCCTCAATACGATCAATACAGGTGCGAAGCCGATGAAGCTGATTATAGGACGGAATGATAATACTGACGCCTTCAAAGACTTTGCCGAACGAAGCCTGGCCCAATCTGCTGCCCTGCTCCCGACCCCTTTTATATCCCGCCCAATAGCCTTTCTTACTGAGCCGCTTGCTGTGTTTCCTTTTTATACTCAGGCGTTTCATGCCGTTCACTCCTCCGGGTGGCATTATGTCCATACTATATGCCTAGCCCGGCCGGATGGTGTATCGCTGAGATCAGGGCAGAAGCCCTTTCATTTTTGCCCCGGCTTCCTGAAGGGAATCGAAGGTCCCCGCATCGCTCCAATACCGCCGCAAAATATCGTATTCAAGCTTGCCCTCAGCCGCATAACAGTTGTTAACATCCGTGATTTCAAGCTCACCACGCGCCGAAGGCGTAATTTGCCGGATCTTATCGAACACGGTGGTATCGTACATGTAGATGCCAGTTACACAATATCTGGACTGGGGATGCTGCGGCTTTTCTTCAATCCGCGCAATGCTCTCCGGCCGCTCGGGATCAAACACGGGTACTCCGTAGCGATGGGCATCTGCCACCTTTTTTAACAATACTCTGGCGCTCCCCGGAGGCTGCTGTCCGAACCGTTCAATAACAGGTCCCAGATCTTCCTTGAACAAATTATCACCCAGCAAAACAGTGAATTTTTCTCCTGGCTCCATGTAGCTTTTCGCCAGTTCCAGTGCCTCCGCAATGCCGCCCGCCTTTTCCTGAATCCGGTACGTCAGTTGGACACCATAATGGCTGCCACTACCCAGAAAATCGGTGTACAGCCCGGCCGATTGTTTGCCAATAATAAGAAGCATATCGGTAATTCCCGCCTGTCGCAGTCTTTCGATACCATACACGATCATGGGATACTTGCCGACCGGAAGCAGATGCTTGTTGAGTAATGAAGTCAACGGATGAAGACGCGATCCAGTTCCTCCTGCGAGAATAACCCCTTTCATATCTTCCTTCCTCCTTCGACAGCATGTTCGGTGCCTAAAGCTCCGCTATTTCCAGTCTCAATAAACACTCTGGGATCTATGTTCCATTTATCCATAAACAAACGATAATTCCGCTCAATCAACTGTTCGACCCAGGCAGATTCCGAGCGTGAAAAGCTCGCACTTCCCTGGTGATAAACAAAACAATCGTTGCACATCAACAGCTTGTAGCCATGTACGCGCGCGCGCAGACAATAATCGTCATCCTCATAATGTCCTGGATTAAACCGTTCATCCAGCAATCCGATCCGTTCCATCAGCTCACGTCGGAACAACAGACAAAACCCAACCAGCCGCTTGACCTCATACCATCTGGACGGATTACTTGCATTATTCTGCTCTGCAAACTGGAGACAGCTATCCAGATCCCCTGCTAATCTGTCAATCTGCTGAATACCGCTAGCATAATTCGTCACCGGTCCTACCAGTCCCACTGTGCTTTCGCTATGCAATGCAACCAGCATATTGGATAACCATCCCCGTGTAACCGTCACATCATTGTTCAAAATAAGGAGCTGATCACCCGAAGCCAGCCGAAGCCCTTGATTACAAGCTGCTGGAAAACCTCGGTTTTCGGGGAGACGGATGCTGATCAGCCGCTCGGCTTCACAAAAATCATCCGTTCCGTCATTTGAAGCGTTGTCTGCAATAATAATTTCATAAGGCACATCTGTCGTATGTGCCCGAATCGCCTCAATACACGGCTTGAGCAGGTGCAAACCGTTATAGGTCGGAATAATAATGGTCGTCAGACTCATCGTGCATTCCTCCCTTTGGCGACGTCGGCCCGTGTTGGAACAGGACCCAACGGGAAAGCTCCGGCTACCTGAAACACCGCAGCCAGTGCCTCAGCATGATCGCCGACGATCAATTGCTCCATGACATTCCCTTTGCCGATATTGATAGTCCGCTTACGGTTCGTTCCAATAACGTCTACGGCATGTACTGCCGTCACCTTCATACCGTGCAGTATCGCCATAGCGTGGGCTTTCGGCGGAACAGCGAGCATAGCAGGGCCGAGCAGCTCCAACGAACGTCGTGATAACGCGTGCGGCACAGCGGTCAAGGAGCTTGCTCCCAGATCCGGCCTGCGCAGCACGCGGTTCAGGAACCCTTTGCACCGGGTCACGCTGTCCTGCCGGAAGTAAGGTGGCAAATGTCTGCTCAGATCATTAAGTGCCACATCCGTTCCTTGATCCACTGCATAGAGGAACGGCAGCAAGTCAAACGCAGTAATCGGCAGATCCCCGTCCACGAACAATACGATTTCAGCCTGCGTCATACGTGCGCCTACCGCCCGTCCGACATCATGCCCGAGCCGAGCCGGCACGCTGACGAGAGTCACACCCGGATGATGCTTCGCTACTATAGAACGCGTGTCATCCGTGCAACCGTTCAATACGACGATGATGTCCGTAAGAGGCAGCTTTTCCAGCTCGCTCAGCACCACGCCAATCGTAGATTCCTCGTTGCAGGCGCTGACCACTGCGGCGGCTGTCCCCCGCAGCAGCATATCCCCGGGCAATGCCCGTACCTCCAGCGGATTTGCTTCGGTCATTTTCCCCCGCCGGGGCGCGGGTTTCCTCACCCTGCGGCTATCCATCATAGTCGTCGTTCCATGTCTACGTTGTACACGTCGTATACCCCGGCTTCGGTCATCACGCCTCCCTTTTCGATACATTCTGCTCACGGCCTCACCTCGTTTCTGATCCGTTTGCGCTTCAAATCCGTATATCCTGCACGCGTTCCCAAATGTGATGTAAGCCAGGCAATCGCGTCAAGATGATCCTGTAAGACCACATCCACAAGCGGGTCCCTGCCGTTCATTTTTTTGCGGGTCGCATTCACTTTACCCACGGCTATTCCACGAACAGTCACCACCCGCAAGCCGGAGGTAATCGTCATGGCCTGAAATAAGGGAGGTTTATCCAAGGACTTTAGACCTATTTTATTCAAGGCCTTTCGACTTATGGCATGTGGAATTCCAGTCATGGATGCCCCTCCTAAATCAGCACGGTTCGACAAAATATTCAATACATGCTTTGCTTCAACCACAGGATGCACCGACGTACGGTCTACTGGTCCATGATAATCATTCAGTGCAACATCCGCTCCCGCACATACAGCTTGTATGAATGGCTTGAGTCTTACGCAGGGAATAACGATATCACCATCCAGAAAAAGCAGCACCTGCCCGGAAGCCGCTTCCGCTCCAATACGGCGACCAATATCATGCCCCAAGGGTTGCGGAAAGGAAAGTACTCGCGCACCCGCCGCTTTTGCCGCCTTGGCCGTCCTGTCGCTTGATCCGTTCTCGACCACGATGACCTCGGTGTGTGGATGAACATGACGTGCCTCACGGACAACCGCCCCGATCGTTTTTTGCTCATTCATAGCCGGAATGATGACGGATACCAGCAATTTTCCCGCCGATGACGAACCAGGTGGCCGTTCTTCACCTGTTTGTGCTTCTGCTTTTGTGCCTGGTCCCCTTCTTGTTACAAGGTACGGGGTGATATGCACGGATGGCGTTCCTACAGGCAGCCACACCTTTGAGTAGGGATTATTAGCACTGGAATGCCGCCTGCGATAAGCCTTGATTCCAAATCTTGTCTGCTTCCTCATGCTCCCGCCTCACCTCCCTTGCTGCTGTATGGATAGACAGCATGATTAGGACAGTTCAACATAACCTATGCGTTCTAAAACCCGTGTGTAACGGCAAGCGTGGAGTCTTTTCGACAAAGCAAGTTTCGACTTTATTTTACAAAACTTATTAATCCTATTTAATAAATCAGTTATTAGGGTCTAAAGAATCATTTTGGATAAATTTATGACATACATCTTCTCGTCCGTCATTCTCTGTGCTAATATCAGAGCCAGATGATGGGAGTTCAAAAATTCAGCATTTGCTTTTTTTGCATAAGAAAACTTCTTTCCATTATCCACCTTTTTTCCACTTTCACTTATATAACAGGAAAGGAGGAGTTTGTTACCTTTGCAGGCTGTACGCTTCACATTGCAGTACCCTCTTTTCACACACGCTTCGATGAAAGATACTTCGGCTTTTCTTCTTCACGTTCCATTTTCTTCATGTTCCAGACGACAACACGACCTTCATAAACGGCGCAATGCCTATTTCTTAACAGGATGGTCTTCATCCTGACATTAACCGGGGAGAGTGAATTTTTCATGAAAAAAGTATGGGTTTCGCTTCTTGGAGGAGCTATGTTATTAGGGTCGGTAGCGTCTGGTGCATCTGCGGAAAGTTCCGTTTCGGAGCCAAATCAGCTTACGCCAACCTTCCATGCCGAACAATGGAAGGCCCCTTCATCGTTATCGGGTGATGACATTGTATGGAGTTATTTGAATCGACAAAAGAAAACGTTGCTAGGTGCGGACAGCACCAGTGTCCGTGAGCAATTTCGCATTATTGATCGCACGAGCGACAAATCCGGTGTAAGTCATTATCGGCTGAAACAGTATGTGAACGGGATTCCCGTATATGGAGCTGAACAGACAATTCATGTGGCCAAGTCTGGTGAAGTCACCTCTTATCTAGGAGCCGTGATTACTGAGGATCAGCAGCAAGAAGCTACGGAAGGTACAACTCCGAAAATCAGCGCTACTGAGGCCGTATATACCGCTTATGAAGAAGCCGCTACACGGATTCAAGCCCTCCCTTCCTTCGACGATACGATCTCTAAAGATGCTAAGGAGCAAAGCAGTGTAAGTAAAGACACTTACGCGGAAGCTGCTAACAACGAACAAACCACCTCTATTAATAAGGACAAGCTGAGTCTTGAAAAATCTGCTGATTTGAAGGACAGCAAAATTGAAGCTGTAGAAGCACAAAGTTCCATCGCTAAAATCGCCAATTTACAGCCTGAAGTAGATCCTAAAGCTGAGCTGTACTTCTATCCTACTGGTGATACAACGCGTCTGGTTTATGTAACAGAAGTTAATATTTTGGAGCCCGCGCCGCTGCGTACACGCTACATCATTGATGCCAATGATGGCAAGATCGTATTCCAGTACGACATCATTAATGAAGCGACGGGCACAGGTAAAGGTGTGCTTGGTGATACCAAGTCATTCAACACTACACAGTCCGGAAGCAGCTATCAGTTAAAAGACACAACACGCGGTAACGGAATCGTGACCTACACAGCCTCCAATCGTCAGACCATTCCAGGTACGCTCCTGACGGATGCCGATAACGTATGGAATGATCCAGCCGGCGTAGATGCTCATGCTTATGCGGCCAAAACATATGATTACTATAAGGATAAATTCGGACGCAACAGTATCGACGGACGTGGCCTGCAACTCCGTTCGACGGTTCATTATGGCAGCCGCTACAACAACGCCTTCTGGAACGGCTCCCAAATGACTTATGGAGACGGGGACGGAACCACATTTATCGCTTTCAGTGGTGATCCCGATGTAGTTGGTCATGAACTCACGCACGGTGTTACAGAGTATACTTCGAATTTGGATTATTACGGGGAATCTGGTGCGTTGAACGAGTCCTTCTCGGACATCATCGGCAATGACATTCAGCGTACAAACTGGCTTGTAGGCGATGATATTTATACGCCAAGCATTGCGGGTGATGCTCTGCGCTCTATGTCTAACCCTAGCCTGTACAATCAACCAGACCACTATTCCAATTTGTATAAAGGCAGCTCGGATAACGGTGGCGTTCATACCAACAGCGGCATTATTAATAAAGCATATTATCTGTTGGCACAAGGTGGTACCTTCCATAACGTAACTGTAAGTGGAATTGGTCGCGACGCAGCTGTCCAAATTTACTATAGTGCCTTTACGAACTACCTGACTTCTACTTCCAACTTCTCCAATACACGCGCCGCTGTGGTGCAAGCTGCAAAAGACCTTTACGGTGCGAATTCAGCGCAAGCAATCGCAGCCGCCAAATCTTTTGACGCTGTAGGAGTTAACTAAATCATAATTGCAATTCTCTTATTCATCCTCGTCCATAGACCATTGTCGTTGTGCAGCTGTCATCCAACCCAGCTCATAAAATGGACGAAAAAATAGGGGTGCAGTGTACAAGTCTGCGCCCCTTCCCCCTTATGTATGGCGTCCCCCAGCGGGACGCTCTTTGTTGTCTACATAGAGGATGCTCTAAAACCAGTGTGTTATGGCCATTGCCATTGCGGAATCATGAACACTTCAACAAGGCTATTTTCGATCAATTTCGACTAAATAAGACAAATAAAATCTAAATAAGGGTCTTTAGTCTCATTTTGGAGTAATTTGTAATATACATCTTTTAGTCCTACATTCTCTGTGCTAATATCAGATCCAAGACGATGTAATCACAAAAAAATAAATCTTGTTTTTTTGCATAAGTTTATTTTTTCATGATCTTCACGTTTTAAAAAAGCAGCAAGACCTACATACATGGCGCCATGCCTAAAAAACAAAACAGGATGCACATCATCCTGACCTACATTTGGGGAGAGTGGTTTTTAATGAAAAAAGTATGGGTTTCACTTCTTGGGGGAGCTATGTTATTAGGGGCTGTAGCACCTGGTGCCTCAGCAGCGGAGAATTCTGTTCCCGATCCTACTCAGCTTACACCAACCTTTCACACAGAACAATGGAAGGCTCCTTCATCCGTATCGGGTGACAATATTGTATGGAGTTATTTGAATCGACAAAAGAAAACGCTGCTCGGTGCAGACAGCACCAGTGTCCGTGAGCAATTTCGCATTATTGATCGCACGAGCGATAAATCCGGTGTAAACCATTATCGATTGAAGCAGTATGTAAACGGGGTTCCCGTATATGGAGCTGAGCAGACCATCCATGTGAATAAGTCTGGTAAAGTCACCTCTTATCTGGGCGCCGTCATTTCGGAGGATCAACAACAAGATGCTACTGAAGACACCACTCCAAAAATTAGCGCTACCCAGGCCGTCTATACCGCGTATGAAGAAGCCGCTACACGGATTCAATCCTACCTTTCTGTCACTGATAACGTTACTGAGGGTAATCAGGATCAAGGCAGTGTAAGTAAAGATACTTACGAAGAGGCATCTAACAACGATATATCCATCTCGGAACAAATTTTTGTTGCCAAAATCGCCAATCTGGAGCCAAGTGTAGAGCCTAATGCAGAACTATACATCTATCCTGATGGTGAGACCACACGGCTGGTTTATGTGACAGAGGTTAATATTCTGGAGCCTGCACCTTTGCGTACACGCTACTTTATTGATGCCAAAGACGGAAAAATCGTATTCCAGTATGACATCCTTAACTACGCAACAGGCAACGGACGCGGCGTGGATGGTGTAATGAAATCGTTCACGACTACAGCTTCCGGCAACGGATATCAGTTGAAAGACTCGACACGTAGTAACGGAATCGTAACCTACACCGCTGCCAACCGTCAGACGACGCCGGGTACGATTTTGACGGATGCGGATAATGTATGGGAGGATCCGGCGGCTGTTGATGCCCATACCTACGCTATTAGAACCTACGATTATTATAAAAATAAATTTGGTCGAGATAGCATTGATGGACGTGGCATGCAAATCCGCTCGACTGTCCATTACGGCAAAAAATATAACAACGCCTTCTGGAACGGCTCTCAAATGACATACGGCGACGGCGACGGTAAATTATTTACCTTTTTCAGCGGTGATCCCGATGTCGTGGGGCATGAACTCACCCACGGTGTCACAGAATTCACCTCCAATCTGGAGTATTATGGCGAATCCGGTGCGCTGAATGAAGCCTTCTCAGATATTATGGGTAATGATATGGATGGCAGCAACTGGCTTCTTGGTGATGGCATTTATACGCCTAACAATCTGGATGGCGCTTTGCGCTCTCTATCCGACCCTACAAAATATGGCCAGCCGGATCACTATTCCAATTTTTACCCGGACCCTAACAATGATGATGAAGGCGGAGTCCATACGAATAGCGGTATTATCAACAAAGCCTACTATCTGCTGGCACAAGGCGGTACGTCCCATGGTATAACGGTAACTGGTATCGGACGCGAAGCGGCTGTATTCATCTACTATAATGCCTTTACGAACTATTTGACCTCTACCTCCAACTTCTCTAACGCGCGGGCTGCTGTTATACAGGCGGCCAAGGATTTCTATGGTGCTGATTCGCTAGCAGTAACTAGCACTATTCAATCCTTTGATGCTGTAGGAATCAAGTAAATCCTATTCCATATTCCTCCCAATTGATCCTCGTTCAGTAGACAGAACAGAAGCCTGTTGTGTGGCTATCATCTGATCCTACTCATAAGCAGAGCAAAAATAGGGGTGCAGTGTAAGTCTGTACCCCTTCCTCCTTGAATTAGGGCGTCTCGTTCTACGGGATGCCCCTTTTTCTCAACGTGGTGCCTGTTCAACCATATGGTTTTCGATCTATTTCGACGAAATTTGACAAATACATTAATATTTTGGGACTATCGAATCATTTTGGGGTTATTTGTAAGATATATCTTCTCGTTCGACAATCTCTGTGCTAATATCAAAGCTTAGAAGATTGAATGGCAAAAAAATAATCCCCATTTTTTTGCATAAGGTAATTTTTTTCCATTCTCTTCGTATTTCTATCCATCATCTTCACGTTTCAAAGGAGCAACAAGACCTACATACATGGCAAAATGCCTATTCAACAGGATGATTTTCATCCTCACATGAACTTGGGAGAGTGAGTATTTAATGAAAAAAGTATGGGTTTCACTTCTTGGAGGAGCTATGCTCTTAGGCTCTGGTCTACCTGGAGCAGCCGCAGCAGAGAATTCTGTTGCCGAGCCCACTCAGTTTACGCCAACATTTCAAACGGTGGACTGGAAATCTCCTTTATCGGTATCAGGTGACAATCTGGTCTGGAGCTTTTTAAATCGACAACAGAAAAAATTAATGAGTATGGACAACACCAACAGCGGTAGCAGTGCCCGTGAGCAATTTCGGATCGTGGATCGAACCAGTGACAAATTCGGTACGCAGCATTATCGCCTAAAACAGTATGTGGACGGCATCCCCGTATTTGGAGCTGAACAGACGATTCATGTGAATAAGGCTGGTAAAATCACCTCTTATCTGGGAGCCGTTATTTCAGAAGATCAGCAAGCCGACGCTAAAGAAAATACAACGCCAAAAATCAGCGCTACTGAGGCCGTATATACTGCGTATGAAGATGCAGCTACACGCGTTCAATCTCTCTCTTCCTCTGCTAATAGCGTTTCTGAACCTTCCGGGAACGTTAGCAGTGTAAGTAAAGACACTTACGCAGAAGCATCTAACAACGAAGAATATTCCTCTATTGACAAGGATAAGCTGGAACTGGAAAAAGAAGCTGAACTGAAAAATAGTACATTGGAAACGGTAGAGCCTGCGTCTGCATCTATTGCCAAAATCGCCAATCTGGAGCCAAGCGTAGACCCCAAGGCAGAGCTGTACATCTATCCCGATGGAGAAACAACACGTCTGGTTTATGTAACGGAAGTTAATATTTTGCAGCCTACTCTACTGCGTACACGTTACTTTATTGATGCCAATGACGGCAAAATCGTGTTCAAGTATGACATCCTCAATGAAGTAATCGGCACAGGCCGTGGTGTATTCGGGGATACCAAAACGTTCGAAACAACAGGCTCAGGTAAAAAATACCAATTAAAGGATACGACTCGTGGTAAAGGCATCTTAACTTACAATGTTCACAATACCGAGACGCTTCCGGGCACCCTTTATACAAGTACAGATAACGTATGGAAAGATCCGGCTGCGGTGGATGCCCATGCTTACGCCATTCGCACCTATGATTATTATAAAGAAAAATTTGGTCGCGACAGCATCGACGGACGTGGCATGACTATTGCCTCGGCAGTCCATTACGGGGGAAAGAACTACAATAATGCCCATTGGGGCGGCACCCATATGCTATACGGAGACGGTGACGGCACGTTATTTGCCCCTTTCAGCAGCGACCTTGAAATTGTTGCTCACGAGTTGACTCACGGCGTGACCGAGCATTCATCCGGTTTGGTGTATTTCGCTGAATCTGGTGCACTGAGTGAAAGCATCTCGGATATTATCGGTAACGACATTGAGCGTACCAACTGGGATTTTGGCAAAGTCGCTTATACACCTAACATTAAGGGTGACGCCATTCGCTCCCTTTCCAATCCTGTCAAATACGGTCAGGTCGATCACTACAGCAATTTTGATACCGACCCTAATAACGAGGATTATGGTGGTACCCACACGAATAGCGGCATTATTAACAAAGCCTACTATCTGCTGGCGCAAGGTGGCACCTTCCATGGTGTCAAGGTAGATGGAATTGGACGTGATGCAGCTGTATTTATTTACTATAACGCCTTTACTAATTACCTGACCTCTACCTCTAACTTCTCCACTGCACGCGCCGCCGTTATTCAGGCAGCCAAGGACAGCTATGGTGAAAATTCAATAGCAGTCATTTCTGCCATCAAGTCCTTTGACGCTGTAGGTGTGAAATAAGCTGAGCTTAAACAAGTAATCTTCTGGCTCTACTTAGGATGTACAATAAGAGGGCGATATTACCATTACAAGTGTGTCCTCTTCCCCCTCATGTATACGGCGTCCCTTCATCGGGACGCCTTTTTCTTGTTTTATGCACATTCGTAATCCTGTGCGGAGGTCTTTTAATCGTGCCCGATTGCAATCCACAGAATCACACCTTCACAAACCGAACCTGCGTGTCTGCGTTCCACAGTGAACACCGACGAATCTCTCTGACAATTGGTGACAGATACTATTACCCCAGGTATGCTCGCATTACCTGTGATTGCATAACGCACGTCCTGGAAGGGCTGCTCAAACACAATGCTCACATCATCCCTGTCCGCTTCTGCGGGAATGTAAAAAGGAAGACTGCCAAACCGAGTTGAGGCCACTCTTGAATTAAATGTATGCTCACGAGGAAGCCCGTCATCATCCGTAAAAGCAGCAATAGGCTTGTCAGCGGACAATGCTACCCGCTGCTGCTTGGGGCGATGCCTGCCTTCAGCTATGTGGATACTGGTAATGGAGCAATCCAGCAACGATTCCTGCTCTGACTGACCTCTGGACGTTACAGACGTCGGGCCGTATTCCGTCCCAAGTTCCATATCTGCCTCAGGCACAGACAACAGCAGTACAGACGCTCGGTTCATCAGCATGGCTTCCTCCAGTGTCTTGGGAAGCTTATGCTTCCGCCATGCTGCTTCATCCACAGTGATAGGGTCATGAGCTGGAGCATGGATATCCACCATTGACCTTACACTTGACGTTTCCCGCTGGATCGGTTTGCCATTGCCAGATACGGAAGACGTTTTACTTTTGTCTATTCGAGGGGAGGGAACCGCGTTGGAAGGGTTACGCCGCGCTGTTCTTTTATCCTTACTATTATGGTTCATAATAACCGCTCCTTTGTCACAGAAGTGAACCAGCGGTCGCTCCGCTTCATTCACCCGGCTGGGAATCATGGCTAATGCCTATACGGTAGCCTATGCTCACAGTTGGGCTCATGTCACTACGTTACGCAATCCAGCATGATTTTCGCCCAGCGCTGTGCTGAATGCTGCCATAAAAAACGTTTTCGCACCTCGTTAAGCCCGGCCTCTCCCATTCGCCGTCGCAATTCAGGCTGCTGAAGCAGTCCGATGACGGCAGCGGCCATTTCCTGCTCCCCCGGAGATGGCGAAACAAGCCAGCCCGTCTCCCCGTGCCTTACAATCTCTGGAATGCCGCCTGTATGGGAAGCAACTACGGGTACACCTGCGGCCATCGCTTCCAGATTAACCAGCCCGAAGGCCTCACTTCCCACAGAAGGAACAACGGTCACATCGGCCAACTGATACAGCGAGGCCAAGGCCGGATGGGGAACATAGTCGAGAAACTTGACGTGCTTTCCCCATCTCAGCTTACGCGCCTGCCGATGCAGCAACGCCGAATAAGGCGTGAGGCGACTCTGACCGTAATAGGCACTGCCTGCAATGAGCAGCAGCACATCCGGGCAGGCACGGACGATGCGCGGCAGGGCCTTGAGCAGCCGATGAACGCCTTTACCCGGCACCAGCCTGCCCGCGTAGAGCACGATCCGGCGGCCTGCCCAGCCGTAATCGTTCAACCGCGCCGCTCTGACCGCTTCTGCCGCAGGTGTCCAGCGCGGCAGAAAATCGCCGGGATGAATGCCCAGCTCATTTACAGCGATGCGTTGCCTGACAGCATCAGAGCTGTCAGCAGCTACGACTGATCGCATGTAGGCGCTGTTCACGATGATCCGCTCCATCGGCAACAGCAGTCGATCCACTTCCTTCCGTTTGTGGTACGGCTCCCGGATGAAAGTGGTCGAATGCAAAGTTAGCACGATCCGGCTATCGGGCAAAGCGTTGTGAATCGCATATGCCGTAGCCGGGCGGTTGTGTACATCCACCACCGCAGGTGACCATCTCTTCAGGTCAGCAATCACCTCGGGAATATAACTTGGCCCCTGCTTATAACGTATACATGGCACCCCGTCCACATCGGCGTGATCCGGTACCTCTTCCCCCCGTATGCCATATATCTGTACCTGAAGCTTATCGCTGGCCAGCGGTGCCGTATGGGCAATAACCCGCTCCACCGAGCTGCTGCGGGGCGAAGGTATAACAAAAGAGCCCGGTGTAATAACTGCTACCTTCGGCCTCTGCATCAGCCCTGCACCTTCTTTCCTCTTTGATTCAAGCTCTCTCCTGCAAATTCTCTTCAACACTCATGGTGTATCATATCGTTCCCCCGCCTGAAAGGTGCCTGGCTCCTCACTTTGGGCAAGCAGCAAGGCTACCGTCCATGCCTGGCCGATCTTGGATACATATGATGGACTAGAACCACTGAATTGTCAGTTGGAGTCACAACAAGGAAGGGCGGACATACCTATGCTGCATGTCGGCGTCATGCTCAACCCGGCAACGTACCGGGGCATCCCCGCCATGAGGACCGGATATGAATCACTCGCCAATTACGTGGACGCCGGGTTGAGCCATGAGCTAATCCCCTGCTTTCTTCGTTTGGAGAAAATTCATATACCGACTGGAACATGCCGGGCTTTTGTTAAATACGGTAACGGCTATCAGCAGATGACTCTCCCGTTGCCACGGGTCATCCACAATCGGACTCTCTATCGGCAAAACGAAAACGCCCGTGAAATCAACAGACTGGTGCAGAACGGAATTTATATCTTTAATGAACAAAACCGTTTCCGTAAGGACCACATACATGCGATATTGCAGGAAGACCCTCTGCTGCACCCCCATCTTCCGCGAACGCTACAAGGTAGTCTGGCTTCGATTCGTACTTTGATGGAGCAGATCGGAGATGTCATCATCAAACCAAGCAGCGGGAGCATCGGCAGAGGAATTATGCGCCTAAGACATTCCCGTGGTAACTGGACTTTACAATGCGCACATCCCGCTGTACCCGATCGCTGGACTACACTGCGCCTGCATGCCGGAGAACTGCCTTCATTTCTGCACAAGCGGCTGTTGCATAGTCCTCATATCGTGCAGGAAACTTTACCGCTCGCTTTGTATAACAACCGCCCTTTTGATATTCGCGTGACGGTTCAACGCGGATATGGCGGCATTTGGAGCGTAACGGGCATGTTTGCCAAAATTGCTCCCTCCCACACCTTCGTTTCCAATGTGGCGCAGGGTGGCTCAGCCCGTTTCTTGCCAGAGGTGCTGTCACAGGTACAAACGGCTCAGCCAATGAACGCAGCCCGTCTGATGAATGAATTGGAAAGGCTCGCGTTGCAAATCGTCCATAGGCTGGCACAAAAACTTCCCCGGCTCGCCGATGTCGGTCTGGACCTGGGCATTACGCAAGAAGGCAAGATTGTTTTTATCGAATGCAACGGCCGCGATCAGCGCTACGGATTCAGCCAGGCGGGAATGAACAATGTCTGGAAGGAAACGTACACTCAGCCGATGGCTTACGCACGTTGGCTTCTCGAACGGATGCCCTCGGCGGACACCGCCCGTTCACTCGACCGTCCACTGTATTGATTTACGTCACATTCTGTGTCAATATAGTTCAGAGCGGCCGGACATGTTCCGGCCAAGACGGCTCGGAAATGAACAAGGGGGATTTGAAATGGCAAAACAGTGGCTGCGGCTCATGACTGAGCTATCATCGCGCAAGTGGGTGTGCCGCGTTGTGGGTTCCTTCGCGCAAAGCGGTGCAAGCCGACTTTTTATCCCCACCTTTATACGTACGTACCAGATCCAGACGCATGAGGCCGAACAGGAATGGAAGGAATACCGTTCCCTGAACGCCTATTTTACACGCAAATTAAAAGCGGGCATGCGCCCGATTGATGCGAACGCCGAGGTGATGACCAGTCCAGTGGATGCGCGGATTACGTTCACTGGCCCAATTACGTCCGGCACGATTTTGAATGTCAAAGGTCAGGACTATACGCTAAATGAGCTGCTTAACCGTTCGCCGCGTCTTGAGAAATACACGCACGGCTATGCCTTTGTGCTGTATCTCAGCCCGACCGATTATCATCGTATTCATGCGCCGGTATCCGGTACACTGGTGGAGAAGGAGCATTTGCGCGGCAAGGTATATCCGGTGAATGACTTCGGCTTACAGCACATGAGAGCGGTTCTGAGCCGCAATGAACGACAGATTACGTACATTGCCCATGAATACGGCGAGGTGGCGGTCGTCAAGGTTGGCGCGATGAATGTAAGCAGCATCAGATACACCGATGATGAAGCTGTCTCATGGGAAAAGGGCGAGGATCTCGCCTATTTCGAGTTTGGATCAACCGTCGTTTTGTTGACCGAAAGCGCCACATTTGATCCTGACCCTGCGCTGAAGCTGGGAGATGTAGTTAGAATGGGACAGCGTCTCGGTTGCTTCCGGCACAATCCCAAAGCATAAGCGAGTTTGCTGTCACAGTTCATTCCTTCACCTGATCTCGGATGGACTTTTCCCCGTGTACTGCTTGAATTGGCGGCTGAAGAAAAAAATATCGCGGTATCCCAAAGCCTCTGCCACCTCAGTCACATTCATCCCGGCATGCAGCAACAGATGCTGTGCGCGCTCAATTCGCATGCTGATGATATGAGATTGAGCGGAAACACCCAGCAGCTCCTTGAATTTGATTGAAAAATAGCGCGGTGACAGTCCTGCTCGTGCCGCCAAATCCTCGACGCGATGAGGAAGCCCCGGATGCTGGCGCACATAATTGGCCGTTTCCCGGATAACCTCGGTGAGTTGATGGCTGGCCGGCTGCTCCTGCGGCTCCTTGCGGTCGGCACGCAGCAAATGTATCATGAGCTGCTTCAGGATTAGCCTACCCTCCTCCTCGGCCCCGTAAGCGAGTTCCAGGCGCAGACGGACGTACCTGGCAAGCATATGCTCCACCTCGACCATTTCCTCCAGCATACGGTAGCTGGCAGGGATGATCTCCGGCTGCTCGGTAAGATCAAAATGAATATAGGTAAGTACTAGCGGCTTCTGCGGGTTATGTGTGGCACGAGTATCATCCCCCGGCTTGAACAGGAAGCAGCTTCCTTTGCTTACCGGATAGGACTCCCCGTTCAATACAACCGTTCCTTCACCGCTCCATACATAAAATAAATCATAGTTTGGCATCGGCCTTTCGCGTACCTGCCATTTCCAGCCCGGCTCGCACACAATTTTGGCAAAGGCGGACAACAGGATGAACGATGACGCAGACGTATCCAGCAAAATCTGCACCTCCTTATGCTATTCTTCGTTGTCCCTGATCCTGTTAAATTATAATATAAGCGCAGAACAGCCATTACGCAAAAAAATAACGCCTTCTTTTTCATGGACGCTTTTGCGTGACGCTTACCGTGTGTGATGCTATAATATGTAATCAAAATGACTTGGAAGGATGAAACCGGAATGAATCCACTTGCAGCGCAGTTAAACCGCAACATTCAGGCAGGCAACGAGCATGTATATGAAATGCTTTCTCTTTTAGGTAAAGAGATTTATTTCCCAAAAGAAGGAATTTTGAGTCAATCAGCAGAGGCTGGGAAACTTGCCAAGAAATACAACGCTACGATTGGTATTGCTACCGAGGGCAGCGGCCCAATGCATTTGGAGGTCATTCAGGAGAAGCTGTCCGCATACAGCCCCAAGGACCTTTACCCCTATGCCCCCCCTGCGGGCAAGCCTGAACTGCGTAGTGTATGGCGGGAAAAAATGCTGAAGGAAAACCCGTCGCTCGCTGGAAAAAGCTATGGCCTACCTGTGGTTACGAACGCGCTGACTCATGGTTTGAGCATCGTTGCCGACCTGTTTACGGATGAAGGGGATGCTGTCATTTATCCGGACAAAAACTGGGAAAATTATGAGCTGACCTTCGGTATTCGCCGTCATGGACGATTGGTAAATTTCCCGTTGTTCACAGAGGATCAACGTTTTAATAGTGAGGGGTTACGTGAAGCGCTGCTAGCGCAGAAGGAATACGGCAAAGCCATCGTTGTACTGAACTTCCCGAACAACCCGACCGGGTATACACCGGGAATCGAAGAGGGCAAAGCCATTGTTGCTGCCATTCAGGAAGCTGCGGAAGCAGGCATCAATGTCGTAGTTGTAACAGATGACG
The DNA here is from genome assembly GCF_050467745.1 of Paenibacillus sp. NRS-1781. Taxonomy (NCBI): domain Bacteria; kingdom Bacillati; phylum Bacillota; class Bacilli; order Caryophanales; family Paenibacillaceae; genus Paenibacillus; species Paenibacillus sp. NRS-1781. The sequence goes on along the minus strand of NZ_JBITPI010000026.1, from coordinate 16,060 downwards.
CTTATTTTGGCCTGTTCTTCGAAGACTCCCTGCATGAATCGCTATTCGGTCCGTTGGCTGGACTTCATCCAAGAATTTTACCAGTCAAAATTGACGGAGCTACCAAAGAAGAATTCGTTTGGGGCTTCCGTGTCGGATTTATTACCTTTGCTTCGGAACATCAGGACGTGCTGAGCGCACTGGAGCAAAAAACACTGGGAATTATACGGGCAACGATTTCCAGCGGCCCTCACCCGTCGCAAACCTTCGTGCTGGATGCTCTCAAATCGCCGGATTTTGAGCAACAGAAGGAAGAAAAGTTCCAAATCATGAAAGGCCGTGCCAACAAGGTCAAGGCATTACTTGATAGCGGAAAATACGGAGATGTATGGAGTTACTATCCTTTCAACTCGGGCTATTTCATGTGTCTCAAGCTGAACGGCTTGTCCGCAGAACAATTGCGCACACATCTGCTGGAGCAATATGGGGTGGGAACGATTGCACTGGGTGAGCATGATCTCCGTATCGCATTCTCCTGTATCGAGGAAGAATATCTGGAAGACTTGTACGACATTGTGTATCGTGGTGTGCAGGACTTATTGAACGCCTAATCTAATCGGTCGGTATGAACTGGTTAGACTTATAGCTGATGGAACGGTGTGCCGGATGTTGCGGCATACCGTTGTTTTATATCCCCCTTGCGAACGATTCATTCACAACTCGAAGCACTTATCCCTCAGCAACCAGCAAAGATTGTTGTGCCAGCGGCAGTAAAATGATAACCTCCGTACCGGCTCCCGGCTCGCTCTCATATCGTATGCTACCGTTCATCGCTTCAATCATGCGAAAGGAGACTGCCGTTCCCAGCCCTGTCCCTACTTCTTTGGTCGAAAAAAACAAAGTGCCCACCCGCTCCAGATGCTCCGGGCTCATGCCTTTTCCAGTATCCTTGATATTCAGATATGCCTTCTCTTCCTGAACTGCCAGCTTTATGTATACCTTGCCTCCATCTTCCGCAGCCTCAATCGCATTTTTCGTGATATGAATTAACGCCTGCAACAATTGATTACGATCCGTATGTAGATATATATCATCCCTCAGCTCCGTCTGCATTCTTACGCCTTGCTTGGCCGCCATCGGTTTCAGGAGCAGAACAATCTGTTGAACCATGCCAGACAGATCCATCAGCTCTGTCTTCCCAATCTGCGGCTTCGATAAATTCAAATAGTCGCTAATGATTCTTTCAGCCCGATCTACCTCCGCCAGCGCCAGCGCCATATATCTGCGGTTTTTTCCTTCCAGCCCTGACTGGGCCATTTGCAGGAATCCTTTAACGACTGTCAACGGATTACGAACTTCGTGAGCCATGGAGGCGGCCAGTTCCCCTAACGTATTGAGACGCTCAGCATACTTGATCTTTTTTCTCATCTCTTCCCGTTCGAGGCTAAATTCCATCCAGCAAGAGGCAGCTCCGATACTTACCAATTGAATTATAGCAAACCAGAGAACTCCCTTGATCAGCTCGACTTCATCCTCATCCAGTCTGCCATTGGCCCAGGAATGCATCATAAGAATAACCAGCATGATCACATTCATCCATACACTCATGAGCAAGTTTATCCACACCCGGGGCAGCATGCCTTTGAGCTGCATAAATCTTTTTCTCACCAGGAGAGGTACGAGATAACATAGCAGCATGCTAATCAGCCCCACCCCGATGGAATCAGGTCCAACATAAATGCGTGCCATCACCATGAGTGTTATATTCACTAGTCCTGCTCCGGGTCCAAAATATAATACGGAGAGGATCAGCGGAACATATCGGAGATCCCAAAAAAAGCCGTACCAGCTATACGAGAAAATAAGACAAAGCACAGAAGAGATACCCAGCACCCCTCCCATGAGCAATGAGGCATGTTTCATATGTCGATGATCCGATAAAGTGCTATACACCAGCAAGGGTACAAAAACCAGAAATATATTCACGAGCAGCTTGTCTACCAGCATCTCGTCGTTCCCACTTTCCAAGTGATAATAATTACGTACTTCTTCTATTCTCGACAAAACGTGGCTTTTCCTCTCTATCCCTCCCTATCCGCTGAAAAAAATAAGGCGATCCGGCAATGTACCTCCACATTGGCCCACGCAATACGAAAATGCGCTTCATAATATACGGTGTATCCTACATCACGATGACCGAGAGGAGAATGAGCATGGGAGCAGAAGAAACAAGAGGCGGTTACGGTGGTTTCGGCGCATTTACGAGCACAGGAACGATTCTGGTGCTGTTCATTTTGTTAGTGATCATCAGCAAAACAATTTTCATTTAAGCAGACGGACATCTGCACCCACGGCTGACAAATGCAGCTTCCCACGAAAAAAGGTTATTCCGCAAGCAGCCCTTGCTGCTTGCGGAATAACCTTTGCTTTATCCACACAGGATTAAACCTCTTCTTCCTCTTGACCGTCCAGGCGCCATTTCTTCGCCTGAGCGCCTCGTACCAGGTATACTACCAACGTTCCACCAGCCAGCGTAAGCAGCGTGGAGATCATCCCTTCAGTTCCTCTTAACAAAAAAGGAAGCCACAGGACGACCGCAACTGGCAACAGCAGCCGGACAACAAAGTCCAGGAAAGACGCACGGCGGGTATGTGCAGGAAGCGGATAGAGCTGGAGCCATAACGAATCCTTGTGGTACTGCCTTAGCGAAGTAATCTGCACGCCGATCAGGAATATAAAAAATATATACACAGCGATACCGATCCAGCTCGTATGCGTGATCCATATAATCAACAAGCCGAGGATACCCAGTCGTATCACCATCCCCACAGGCTCTGTGCGCACAAAGGTTTTGAACAGCAGGTAACGATAAGCTCCCCTTTTGTCCCACGGTATGTTACCACCCAACCAGGACAACCAGCGACGCGGAGTCACTCTCTGCGTAAGGGCCGGCACATCAACAAACCAGCCCAAAGTACGCATCACACGGGCAGCCTGAACTCCTTCTGTACGGATCAGGTTTTCCCATGCCACCAGCAGCTTGACCGGAAAACGCAGGACAAGCACGTACACCACACCCACCAGCACGATAAACGGCAAGCTGCGCAGCGGGGGCTGCCACAGCCATGCGGCTACCAGCAGCACTGCCAGCGCCCAGCGAAGCAGACGATACCCCATACTTGCGCCGCGCGATACCATGCGCAGCTCCTGCCAGCCGCCATAGCTGAACAGCAGCTTCAGCAGCACGAACAGCAGTAGGGTCAGCAGCAGTGGCTTAGGCGCAGTATCGCTGCGGATATACAGCGGCCACGCGATCACTAGCAGCAACAGCAGGCCGAATATTTTATACACCACGCCACGGATACGGCTGGACTTAAAATAGTGGTGCATCGCATGCTCCTGCGGGCGCAGGAAGACGATATCGGCTTCATTCAAATACGTACGGAAGCTCACATGAGCGACCGGAACGGCTACAATGAGCATAATCCAGCGGATGGGCAAATCCGGCGGGATATGCATAATCAGCGACGTGTACCACGCGGCAAAGGCAATCAGCGCAAAGCCGAAGACAACCGCCAGGCCGCTCTGAATGACATAGCCGAGATAAGGCAGCACTTGTCCCCAGAACGCAACACGTCTTTCTTTATGCAAACGTTGCAAATCCATGCTCATTCCCTGCCCTGTACCAGCTCATAAAATGCATCTTCCAGCGGCATGCCCGGCTTACCTGCCTGTGCTGTCACTTCGTCCAGCGTGCCCTGTGCAATGATGGCACCCTGATGAAGCACAATGAAACGATCACAATAATTTTCAATCGTGGACAAAATATGAGAACTTAGTAAAATGGACGAGCCCGAGCGCTTCATTTCCAGCATAAAATCAAGCAGGGAACGAATACCAAGCGGGTCCAAACCCAAAAACGGCTCATCAATCACATACAGCGGCGGTCCCGCCAAAAATGCGCACATAATCATCACTTTCTGACGCATCCCTTTGGAGAGATGCATCGACATGCTTCCGCTCTTATCCCGCATACGGAACAAGTCCAGCATTTGGTCACTGCGGGTGCGGAAATCAGCTTCACTGACTCCATACGCTCTGGCGGTGAATTCCATATGCTCCATCACGGTCATTTCGGGATACAGTTCTGGAGACTCGGGTACAAAAGCAATGGCTCCCTGATACTGCTCGGGATTGTCCGCCTGCTTATGTCCCTGCACGCGGATTTCTCCCGCCTGCGGTGTCATCAGTCCCAAAATATGCTTCATCGTCGTACTTTTCCCGGCTCCATTCAGACCGATCAGCCCCACCATTTCGCCCGGCTTTACATCCAGAGAAATCTGGTGCAGCACCGGGCGCTTGGCGCTGTATCCGCCTGTCAGTCCATTAATTTGCAATACAGGCTGTTGTTCCATGGCTCCCCCTCTTCTCACTTATCCGTTCGGTTTTGACCCTTTTTCCTTCAGCCATCTTGGCGCTCCCTTGTTTTTACGATCACGCTCGCGCTGCGCTTTCCCTGCTTTGGACAAAGCTGCCCCTTTGCTCTTGCCTGGAGCCGAGCCATTTGCCGCAGTTCTGCCAGGACGACCGTTCTCACCGCGGGCAGGTGCCTTGCGGCTTTCCACTGGTGCTCCATCAGAAGTAGGTCTGGCTTCGGATGGCCTTACAGGCGCACGCTTGGCATCCACCGGACGCGGCACGACAACCCGCCCTCCGTGCAACGCACGCTCTGCAATGTCGATGCCCAGTTCACGGGAAAACTTACGCATGATGAATGTTTCACGGTCGGTAACAACCGACGCAACCAATCCTTTGCGCCCCATTCGTCCGGTCCGTCCTGCACGGTGAACATAAGCCTGACTGTCCGTAGCCGGATCAAAATGGATCACCATTTCCAGTCCCTCAATATCCAGACCACGGGCTGCCACATCGGAAGCAATCAGCACCTTGAGCTTGTCCGCACGAAACTGGGCCAGCACGTTGGTACGTGTAACTTTGTCCGCATCACCGTACAGGGATGCTGTAGTCAGTCCCATATGCTTGAGCTTGGCCTCAATCTCCCCGATGGCATTGGTGGTATTGACGAACACCAGTGCTTTTCTCGGATTAAAATGACGCACCAGTCGGCGCAGCATGTCCACCTTATCCCGTTCTTCGGATACAAAGTAATAGTGTTCCAGACCGCTGGCCGTCTTCTGGTCAGGATCAATCCCGATTTCCACGTAATCCTGCATTTCCCGCTTGGCCAGCCCTTGAATTTCGTCGTTCAGCGTCGCGGACAAAAATACGAGCTGACGGTCACGCTGGGCGGTGCCCAAGATGTTCGTGACATCGCCTGCTCCCCCGAGCTGGAACATCTGATCCACCTCGTCAATGACGATGGTTGTAATGTTGTGCATTTTCAGCTTCTTGGAAGCGATGAGCTCCCGTACACGTCCCGGTGTGCCGACCACAAGCTGCGGATGGTCCTTCAGCTTCTCGATCTGCCGTTTGATGGCCGCTCCACCGATCAGGCCGAGCACACGGATGCCGCGATGCTCCCCATAACGCTGGCCTTCGCGTACAATTTGCATTGCCAGCTCCTGACTGGGAGCCAGGATCAGCTTTTGCGTAGCCTTTTTCTGCGGGTCAATGGCTTGCAGCAGCGGCAGCAAATAAGCCAGCGTCTTCCCTGTGCCGGTCTGCGAACGCGCCAATACATGCCTGCCCTTGATCATTTCTGGTATAGCCTGCGCCTGAACTGGCGAAGGCTGCGTAATCTCATGCTCAGCCAGCTTGGTCAACAGGTCTTGTTCAACGCCGAGCGATTCAAAATTCAATGTCATGAAAAGGTCCAACCCCTATACGTAAATTCGTTACTCTCCATTATATGCGAAAACTGCCCTGCAACCAAATGCAGATCTTTAGTCCCACCTCCCTTTAATACAAAATGACAAAAAAGATGTCCCTCCACCATCACATGGTTTGCGGGACATCCTTTATTTTTTGTTCATCACGCCATGGCCCAGCCTGTCGGTCAGTCTGGGAGCAAGCTGGTACAGCTTGAGAAAAGGAGATATCCACCGTGGCAGATTAACCTCCTCCTTGCGAAGCTCCATCGCTCTCACGATGTGCTGCGCGACCTTGTCCGGCTTTAGCATAAACCAGCCTACATTACGGACATATCTGCCCGAAGGATCAGCGAGGTCAAAAAACGGCGTGTCAATCGGTCCGGGGTTAATCGTTGTTACCGTAACTCCGCTCCCGCGCAGCTCCTGCCGAAGCGCATTGCTGAACCCTAGCAGCGCATGCTTCGTTGCTGTGTAGGAGGACGATTTGGCTGTCCCGATTTTGCCTGCCATGGATGCCACATTGACGATCTGCCCCATACCTCTTGCTGTCATTTGCGGCAGAAATGCCTTGATACAGCGGACAGCGCCCATATAGTTTACATCCATCATTTGTTCAAACTCCGACAGGTCTGTCTCATGAAAATAATCAAACTTCCCGTAACCTGCGTTGTTGAGCAAAATATCGACCCGTCCGTATTGCTCCAGCACACGGGCAGCCACGGCCTCTACCTGCTCTTGACGAGTGACGTCCAGAGGGATCAGCTCATGCCTGCCACTCATTCCCGCCGACACTTGCTCCAGCCGTTCCTGCGAACGCGCAGTCAAAATAGGAATCGCGCCCTTTTCGCTCAGCAACCGTGCGCAAAGGGCACCAATTCCACTGGATGCACCTGTAATGACAACCACCTTGTTTTGCAATGTACTCATGGACATCCCTCCATATTAAAGAAACCTGCTTCTTTAATATTAAGAGATCATCACCTGAATATCCAGCTCACCAATACCTTCCATCGTAAGCGGAATATAAAGGGCACGCTGAGGTACGAAGGAGGTTAAGTTTTCCGACTTCATAACCTGCGGAGGCGTAATGTCGACTACAATCCCCTGATTGGATAAAATCGTGCTGGCATTACCGCTGATCATATTTCCCAATTCAGAAATGGCGCTTTTGCCCATCTCATCAATTTCAGTCAAAACGAATCCGCCCATCATCGCCGATACCATGCGCAACGCTACCTGTTCATTCAGGCCGAACACAATATTTCCGCTAAGCTGTCCGGTCATCCCGATCATAATCCAAATATGGTCATCCACCAGCTCGACATCTTTCACACCGAGATCGCCGGGTGAGGGAGAGATTTGGATCAATTGTTCAATGACCCGCTGCGCCGACTCCAAAAAAGGATTTATCACTTCTGCCTTCACGATCATTGCGCCCCTTTACGATGGGCTTTTAGACACACAACAAAAGTCCCATTTAAATTAGAATTTTTTAAAAAAAATGATGCATAACGAATCAACCTTCAGTAAAATACTCTCTCTATCACTTATCGACAGCTATTCAGCAATTTTTTATAGCCGAATCACAAAAAATGTGAATAATGTCCTATTCCATCGCTTGCCATCGAGTTCGAATGGGTTACTTTTGATGTATAGCAGGACTTTAGTCTTTATTTTCCAATATACCATACTTTACAGTGTTCTGCTTCGATTCATTGCCCTTCCCGCTCGAATAACCTATAATTTAATGAAATAAGCATAACGATGGTTTTACATATGCGCATGTGGATTTGTGAAAATCCTCAGCCTGTACTGCTGCGACAGAATTAAGAAAAGAGAGGAGGAACTTCATGAACATCAGTCAACTTGAAACACTTATCATGATTTCCAAAACGATGAGCTTCCGCAAAGCCGGAGAACTTCTCAACTTGACGCAGCCGGCGGTATCCGCCCAAATCAAAAGTCTGGAGGACGAGTTCAAGACCATTCTGATCGACCGCAACCAACCCGTCACCCTGACCGACCGAGGGGCTGTTTTTTTGGAACATGCAGAGCGGATCTTGAGTGTTGTCGAAGAACTACGGCAAAAATTGTACGATCTGAACGAAACGCCACAGGGTCATATTGCACTGGGCACTACAACGTCCATCGCCATTCAAATTTTACCGCGTGTACTTTCCTACTTTCAGGATCAATTCCCGCTCATCAAAACCTCCATTCAATCCATGGCTTCCTCCATGATTTATCAGCAGGTGGAAAACGGGCTTATTGATGTTGGCATTGGTTACTTGATCGAACGCAATCCAAATTTGAGCACTTCGATTTTGTATTACGATTCCTTTGAGCTTGTCGTATCGCCCACCCATCCATTGGCCTCCCAACCGCATGCTACCATTGAAGCCCTTCGTGAAATTCCACTTATTTTGCTCTCACCCGATACGGTAGGACGAAAATTCGTGGATGATGTATTTAAAAAACACCAAATTGTGCCTCATGTCGTGATCGAGTTGTCCAGCAGCGAGGAAGTCAAACGGATGGTCGAGATTAATCTTGGTGCTGCCATTATCTCCAGGCTGTCAGTCACTCCTGAGCTACGCGCGGGTACGTTGAAAATGATTCACATTACCGAGTTAGAGGTTAGCCATCCGGTAGGGGTCATTTACAAATCCGGCCGATATCTGAATTCCGCCATGCAGCAGTTTCTAAGCGATTTAAAAGGTATGCCAGAGACTAATTTTATCAGTTCTGAATAACGCGTACTCCGCTATGAACTCCATACGAAATACAAACCTTGATTACGAAAGGACGACATCCTATGAAATTTGATCTGCACACCCATCACTTCCGCTGCGGTCATGCAGACGGTAATATTCGAGACTATATCGAAGCCGGCATTCAGTCCGGTTTACAGGCTATTGGTATTTCGGACCATTCCCCCTACTTATGCAGCGAGCAGGATCAGGCTTTTCCAAACATTTATATGGCGAAATCACAGCTTGCCGAGTATGTAGAAGAGGTACAGCAGCTACAGAAGGAATATGAAGGCCGTATTGATGTGCTGCTCGGATTGGAAACGGATTATTTCCCTGCTTTTGCAGAACTATACCGTTCCACCCTGGCCCCTTATCCGTTTGACTACCTTATTGGGTCGATCCACAATGTTGAGGGAGACAGCATTTTTAACCGTAACCGTTGGAACGATGTAAGTGATGCTCGCAAAATTGAAGTCAAGCAAGCCTACTATGCGCTCATTCAAGAATCTGCGCGGAGCGGTATGTTTCAGATCTTGGGTCATATCGACGCCATGAAGGGGAATTTCCCGGCTTTCTCAGATATTCCTGCCGATGAAGCGATTGATGAAACCTTGAGAGTGATTGCAGAGTCTGGTGTGGCGATTGAAATTAACACTTCAGGCAAAACCAAGCTCAGTGGCGGGTGGTATCCGTCAGTCTCCATTTTGGAAAGAGCGCATCATTTTGGCGTAGAGGTCACTTTTGGTTCAGATGCCCATAAACCTGCGCGGGTAGGCGAAGATTGGGACGATGTAAAGGCTATGCTGAAGAATATTGGCTTCCGTGAATGGGTTTATTTTAAACAAAAACGTAAAATTCCGGTGCCGCTTTAAAATTTGTTTAGGGTGGGAATTGCTCTTCGCTGCCAACCACCTTAAACTGTACGGCTCCATTATTTTAAATATGATTTACATTTTACGACATCTATGTGTGAGGAGAATTACATATGTATCTGGAAGACCCGATGGACAAGATCAAAAAGCTAAAACATGATATCACGCGTTTTATGCTGATCTATAAATTTGCGCTCGACGAGATGGAAACCAAGATTGAAATACTAAAGCAGGAATTTCAGGCGTTGCACGATTATAGCCCTATTGAGCATACCAAATCGCGCCTCAAATCCCCTGAGAGCATCATGAACAAAATGCTTCGTAAAAATAGTGAGCTTTCCCTTGCTGCCGCCAAGGCTCACATTAAGGATATCGCGGGACTGCGCATTACCTGCTCTTTTATTTCGGACATTTATGATGTCAGCAACATGCTTCAGAGACAATGTGATTTGAAGGTGCTGGAGGTCAAGGATTACATCAAAAATCCCAAACCAAACGGTTACCAAAGTCTGCATTTGCTGATCCAGGTTCCTGTATTCATGTCCGACTGTCAGGAGCTGGTCTGCGTGGAGGTACAAATTCGGACGATTGCGATGGATTTCTGGGCCAGTCTGGAGCATAAAATCTTTTATAAATACAACCAGTCCGTTCCCGAAAGCCTGACACGCGAATTAAAAAATGCGGCAGATTCAGCCAATGCGCTTGACCTCCAAATGGAGCGTCTCCACCGTGAAATCAAGGAGATTAAAGACGCCCAAGGTGAAGATGACTCTATTGAAGAGATTCGGAAAATTATCATTAACAATCAGCAATTTTCGGTGCCAGCCAACTTTTTGAAGCTGCTCGGAGAGTAAGATTATGTAGTGATCCACCATTACGCAAATGATTTGATCTTACGTTCGCTGTTGCAACGGGATTCTCAGGATGGTATAAACCCTTTAAAGGGTAGAATCCCAGTGCAAAGGCGAACGCTTACGCATATTCGACACCTCTATAAAATTGATTATCAATAAGCATCTGTAGGCTGATCCAATCGCCTGAAAGTGTCTTTAGAAACAGTTTGCCGTTAATTAATCTTCCCGTTCTGTACATACACACCCCTCCTTAGTAAACAGTTAATAACCGGATACATAGCGGTCGATTTCGTCCTCAGCCTTCTCAATCGCTTGAATCAAGGGCATTTCAGGTTCCTCCTGTTTATATTGAATGGCCTTCTCACACGTACCTCCTGCCCCTGCCCACTCCCAATACAGATGAATGTCTACAGACTCCAGAAAATATACAGATAAGGCTTCAACAGGATTTGCAGCATACAAGTCCATAAATTCCTTGTCTGTAAGCTGATGCTGCCGAAGATATTCACCTTTCATATTGCAGAGTAGATTAAAAGTGTCTTGTTCGTTAATATAAATAGAACGGGCAATGAATTCATTGCGCCTTTCAACCGAGTTCAGTATGATTTGCATAGCGTTACGGATGTGCTCGTCTTCGGGACTGATAAGAAACATTTGAATGAGATTGTTCGTGGTCAATTTGGGGTTAAACGGGGCTAGCTCTATGATTCGTGTCCACACATTAGTGTTTCCTGTCTCAAACACTTCAATAGCGTCCGAGACATTATAGCCAATCGTTTGCCATTTACGGTTCAGAGCATCGGTGATGTGATAATAATGCATCACTTGGTCATCGCTTCCCACTTCTTGCGGCCAAACTGGTTCCATGCGAACAATGTCCAGAATGTATTGTTTGTTGACTTTGTTTCCTAGTGTAGTCATATGTATTTCCCCCGATTCTTTTTGGTAAAATGGCAATAGTAAAGCCAAGGATATGAAGCATATCTCCTTGTTTAGGATGAATTTTATAGTAAATATATACTCTTATAGCTATAAATAAAATATACTCTTGAAGATATAAATTATCAATAAAAAAATCCCGGAGGCATCTATTTAAATGTTGAAAATCAAAATTAAGCTAAAGGAAGTATTAAAAACAAAAGGAATCACTCAAAAAAACTTAGAAGCTATGACAGGAATACCCCAATCCAGAATATCTACTCTTTGTAGCGGTAATCGACAAGAAGTTAACCTGCTCATGCTAGAGAAAATCGCTCACGCTTTGGAGATCACAGACTTATCCGAATTAATTCAGTTAGAAGAAGATAACTAATGACTTCTTAATTCAAGTCAGGAGAAAAATCTAAGATGGAACTGATCATAAAACTTAAAGACGTTATGAAAGAAAGAGGCATCACTCAGTTACAATTAGCAAAAATGGCAAATGTCCGGCAAGCTGCAATATCGGAATTATGCAGAAATGCTCGGGAAGAAGTGAATTTAGCTATGCTAACAAGGATCGCCATCGCTTTAGATATTAAGGACATATCAGAATTAATGCAATTCGATGAGACAGAGTAGAGAAATTCTACAGGGAAACTGGAAGGATTAGATAAAACTCCATGTTTTTTTGGACAGACGACCGAATTTAAATGAATGAGGTTTAAAGAAACATTACATCTATGATAAAAACTCATGATACCTTATATGTATACTTCTGAAAGTTATTAACGTCTTCATGCATGATGATGTATTACAACTTCAATACAAAATAATCAAATTGCAACGAGCAAGCCTAATAATGCTCAAACGTCCAGAGTCCACCTCTCTATTCTTATGTGAAAATAGCCTGTTACATACATTTGGCGCATACCTTGATGGAAGTAAAAACGCTCCACGATTTCACTTCAGTAAAGAACAATAGGAATTCCCGTCCCTTTAGTACCTTATAGCTTTAAATAAATGAGGTCGCTTATATTTACATATAAAGGCTCGGATTAGGCGCATGGCCAATCACTCCATCTCAACACTTTGAGCTTAACATCCCAAATATAAAAGAACCATCGATGTCAGGAGGACTTCCCCAACACTGATGGTTCTCATTACAGATAATCACATTTAGTTCCAGCCGTGATTAGAAGGTGAAAAAGTTGTGATTGATCCGCTGGTAAAACTACTTAGGGGTACAATACTAACAAGAGCGAATATCACCATCACAGATACTAATGCCTTCTTCATGCTTCAACAGCTCCTTACAAAGATTTTGATACTGCTCTGTCTGCTCGTTTGAAGCATACTGCCGATAAACTTCAAATAGTACAACAAACTTTCTGAAGTCCGCATCATTAATCATATTATATGATGTTAAAAACAGTAAAATAAGCTGTACAGAATCTTGATACCTTTGATGTTTAGCATAGTAAGTAGCCCGATGATACAAGAATCTGAAATAGTGAGTTCTATTTGTAGCATCTTCGAGATTTCCAAAATCCTCAATTTTTTCTGAGAATCTTTCAAGTAGCTCATCTACATTAACCGAATGAAGCGAAGCAGTCTCCATGATCGTGACGAGTCCGGGTAATAACTCTTCCGGATTATCTTCTAAAAATTGAACATACTCAGGCAGCACGCTCAATTCTCCGGACAGCAAATCATTGGTATACAGATTTGCTTTAGCAAAAAATTTGAATCGCTCTACTTCTTCAAGTCCATTTTTATCTAGTCCCGCAAACCAGCCCAATTCCGAATACTTCAAAATGTATTCTCTGGCCTGATCGTATAGACCGAGTTTTTGAAGAGCCGTTCCCTTGGCCAGGTAACCGAACCCGTAATAGAATACCAATGGCCGTGCTGCCTTAAAGAGATAAGGAAAATTTTGAAAGCTTGCTTCTTGCGCTTCGTTATACATTTTTTCAACCGAGTTGTGTAGATAGTCAGATATGGTTGATATTTCTTCCCAGGCATGTTGCGAGAATCTCAAATGCAGTAATTCCACGCATTTATCTAACCTGTGGTGATCCGTCAATAAATAAGTAGCATCTTTCCCTTCCAAAACTTCTTCCATCCTACTTCCTCCCATTGTTTTATTCGGGCTATGGAGTATGTACGCTAAGATTCAAGTTCCAGAAATTAGAGTCATCTATTACAAATATAGACATTCATTTACCTGTGGTCAATTAATTTTTACATAAATACTATTTTTTTAATTATTTGATATGATTTAGGTTTGTTCAAACTACAAAATGAACCCTAAGCAACAACACAAAGGAAGCTCCAGACCGCCGATGAAGGTCTGGAACTCTCTTTGTGTTGTTCAGCTATTAGAGGTCGCCAGGATCTGAACCGGCAATTCCATCGAATTCCGCATTAACGTCATTATTGGCACCACGCCATTGAAGGGTGTAGCTTCCCGAACGCAAACCATCTGAGAAACCTTTAGAAGTACTTTTCCAAACAAGTGGTTGGCCACGGTAAATTGTTGTAGATCCGTCGATATATACTTTACCTGACTCATTGTGCGTTAAACTTACCTTGACTGGAGTGCTGGCATTATTTTTCAGAGTAATTTTAACATGCCCATAGCCTTTAGGAATCTCAAAGGCGCTTTGGACAGTTGCTCCTCCTTGAACTCTACTGCCGAAAGAATTTCCGATTTTTTGTGGAGTTACTACATGATCACCAGTAGTTGTTGTACCAGCATCTTGGGTCGCCGTAGTGGATGTATTCGCAGAATCAGTTACATCTGAATCCGCATAAATCGCACTTGGTAAAGCAACAGCCCCCAGCAAACTAACAGATAAGGCTGATGCAATCAATAAATTTTTCTTTTTCACAGATTATTCCTCCTTATATTTGTATAAAACTACCACCTCATCATACCAAAAGATTCCACGTATTGTAATGTTTCGACAAAAAAATAGTAATATAGTATTAAATATATTATTTAATTCCATATTAATCCTGAATTTAATTGTTCGTATTTACCTATGTCCACACGTAAGACTTATTAAAAAATCGCTTCAAATACAGACGGTCCGAGCCAGTCTGCAAGGCTGAAGCAGCTCTGATGCAAAATAGAAAAAAGGGACGACCAAGGCCGCCCTTTTTTTCATGGAATTGCGTGTTTTATATAATTACAATATCTATCCATATTGAGATCAAAGGACAAACAAATAGCAATAATTGCTCTCAGAGTCATATGCGATCCATTACAGCTGAAATGACAAAACGCAGATTACCTAAGTTTTCATATTGCAGCGTATTTCGCAGTTCTTTCGCTCTATTCCAGATCAACGTTTTCAAACATGTTATGGGGATTAAACTTCATAAACTGTACAATTTCATCAGCCGTAAAATGTCCCGCTGAATACCTTCTTGTCCATCTGCAGGTACCTTACCCATTATGAAGCCCTCCCTCTCTAAGAAGTTCACCTTCCAAAAATATTCATTCCCATATGCGAAGTCGCTTAAAAGCAAACATTAACCAGATTAGAAAAGCTTCCACAGCAAGACATCGCCAGAACAATATACTAAACCCTTCAGCAAAATGAATTGTGGCCAAAACAACAAGACCGACTAAGCAAGCACCTATATTGAAGGTACCTACTATCATAAGGGTAAAACTGAACAACTTTTCCACTAAATTATTTAGATTCATTTTCTTCAATATGACAAGCACCACAATACACAATACTGCCACGATTCCTATCTTATATCCAATAATAAACGATTTACTTAGCAGAATTCTATTTACTTCATCCTGATCATTGAATATGTATCTGATTCTTTCGACAGTAGATTCCGGAATGGATTCATACTTCTTAAAAATATAAAACGCAATTAAAGCAGAAACGGTCCAAGTCCCCAAAAATGCGGAAAGGATGATTAAAAAATACTTAATCCCTTTCTTTATGTTTTCCAATGTCATAATAATACTCCCTTGATCATTTTGTTCTCAAGTAGATACCTGGATGGCGGCGAACCATATTCGCATCGGTAGGTGAACGTCCGGATGAGTTACAGATGCAGATCAAACGGACCGGCTACATTCTGCTCCCACAGACCAGCGTCCAACCCGCTTCGCCACATCCAGGCTGCTGGGCGGCTTGCACCAGGTAGCAGCTCCGTACCAGCAGCCGTAATCAATGTCCCGACGCGGTACGTATTATTGGATCATAAACTCCACGCGGGTTCCATCCGGATAGTCATCCAGATGCGGTGCGGTTTCCCTAACGGCCGGACGAATGCATTCCGCATAGTCTGGCCGATAACGTACAGATTATCGACGACAGCGAACGTCTTATAGTCCTTTCCGAGTTCAATCCCCCGGTAGTCGATGGCTCGGGCACACGGTTCTTGGCGATGTCTGCGCCTACGACGCGGCGAGGATCTCTCGACCAGAAACTCTACATGACTAAACTTGCATAGGTGGTCTTCAGCCGGGGGGATCGACCACCGCACTGTGGAACAGCCCGGGAGGGTTGCACACCCAAGCTAGCATAGGACAAAATTAGTATTTCAGAAGTGTTCATAAATGAACTGGAATATCAGAAGAACTAGGTAGAAAGTGAAGAACGGCCCAAAATGAATAAGTAACTGTGTAAAAAAATAATACATGAGAACATTAGTGTATTTTTAATGGATAGTTAAAAACGATGATTTCAATATGATTTTTTTCTTCATCATGGGGCTCAATCACAATGACATTATGCTAGCCATCGTTCCGTATCCTTTGAGATCGTTATTCCGTTTACCTTAATAAAACCAATCCCTTAAGGAGCCATTCCTGTAAT
>NZ_JBITPI010000025.1:0-9890 GCF_050467745.1 Paenibacillus sp. NRS-1781 | reverse complement strand
AGAATGGTCTTTTGCAAGCGAATTCGGTTCCGACATTCCACATATACACCGAGGGATATTTGAATGTCCTGATATATTTCGAATCCGAGTAGATGAGGATGATAATACTAATAAATGGATACTAATTCATATTTCTGATTCAAAGTCAGAAATTATTGCAGAATTTGAAATCAGTACGGCCGTGAAATACGGGTTCAAAGTGCGGAAGTCTTCCAATCAGGAGACGATCATCGGATACAATATCTCGAATGGGGAGTTGTTCGTCGATCGGACGAAATCGAGCGCCATTGATTTTCTTTCCGATTTCACAGCAATACACAAGGCCCCTATGAAGCCAGAGCATGGACGGGTACAACTGAGTATTTACGTGGATTGGTCAAGTGTCGAGGTCTTCGGAAAGCAGGGGGCTGGAACTCTACGCCATTGGCGGAGAACTAAGGGTCGTATCGCTTCAAATCAATGATCTAGTAAGCATTTGGGGAAATGAGACTGTTTAAACGTTAGTTATCGTTATTATTCAAATTAAAATTATCTCACGACAGAACTCGTTGAGCAGCGGCTTGATTCGACGAAGTGGTTACAGCCCGGTTGCGTGCATCCGTATCTGAACTTGGTCCCCAAAACGAATTAAAGTAACATTTTTCTACCTGGACACGTAACACCCGATCGGTTCACAACCGTATCGGGTGTTTTCATTTTTGAATCGCTTGGTAATCGCGAATCATGGATTCGTCTTCAAAAAGGATGTGCTGAATTTCGTCCTTCATCACTCTTTTTTTAAGTCTGGAAATGTGGATTCTGTATAGATTCGTTGTTTTTCTTCGTCCGCCGCTGCCAAGGTATACGTTGGTTTCGTGTGGCTTAGCCCCTGTCGATGAGCAGTAAACCATTTCTATATTCGAAATGAATTATTCATTCCCTGTTCAAAACACTGATTGATCAAGTCAGACACTTCATCTACGGTTAGATTATTGTTTACTTCAATCCACCATTTAATCGTTGTTAAACAGGATGAAGCAAATAAACGCAAAAAGTAATCACCTGCCCCCTTAGATTTTTCTTTGATTTCATAGCGATAAATCCAATTATTGCATAAGTTTTCAAAAATTCGTTGTATCTCAACAGCAAAATTCAATGTTTCCGTATTTATTGAAATTAAGGCCCTGTAAGTCGTTGCATTAGCTTGAATGTGCCTCACCACTCTTAAAATGCTGTTGTATTGTTTGATATCGTCAAATTCAATGCAACTGGAAAACTCATCTATAATGCGATTCCCGAGCTTGTCTAGAAGATCATACTTATCTTGGAAATGTAAATAAAAGGTCGACCGATTAATCATTGCCTTATTCGCTATGTCTTGAACAGTAATAGAGGAGAAGGAACTCATGTTTAGCAATTCTGTAAACCCACATTCGATAGATTTTTTCGTTCGTAGTGCACGCAAGTCTTGTTTAATAGACAATTTTTTGCCTCCTGTCTTTTTAATCGACAAAGCGCATTCATTTGCCAGTTATCCAACATTTCAAACTCTATTAGTCATATTATATATCTACTTGCTAGATTAAAATTAGTAATGTAGAAATATATTACATAAATAAATGGAGGTTCATGAAATGTCATACAAAGATAATGGCAATGTCGAAATTACATATCGGCAATCGAAACCAATTTCACAGTCAGAATATCCTGGGTTTGAACCAAGCGCAAGTATTATAAAGAAAGGAACCGTGCATCGTACAGATGGACAGCCTATTCCATGTGATATTCTCTGTGAACGTGATGTTGCAGTGAAATTAAGGGATGGTACAACCATTTACACTGATATATTTCGTCCCCTAGATGAAAAGAATGTACCGACACTTGTTGCATGGAGCCCTTATGGCAAGAGAGGCAGTGTCTTATCCCTCGATATTTTTCCGGGACGTATGGATGTTGCTCCCAAAGAGGAAGACGGTCTTAATAAATTTGAAGGCCCTAATCCGGGATATTGGGTAAACCATGGATATGCCATCGTTCATCCTGATCCACGTGGCGTATTTAACTCAGATGGGAACATTCATGCTTGGGGAAAACAGGAGGCTGAAGATGAATACGATTTAATAGAGTGGGTTGCAGAACGTGAGTGGAGCAATGGTAAGGTAGGATTAACGGGAAATTCGTGGTTAGCCATTTCACAATGGAATGTTGCTTCTTACCGTCCGCCTCATCTTTCGGCTATTGCCCCTTGGGAAGGCGCTTGTGATATATTTAGAGAGACCTGCTTCAAAGGCGGGGTACCCGACTTCTCTTTTACTGAAATGATTTTTAGCTCCTTTATTGGAAATACAAGTTATGAAGATATGCCTGCCATGATGCGGAAATATCCGCTAATGAATGAATACTGGGAAGAAAAAGCGCCAACCTTAGAAAACATAGAGGTGCCTGCTTATATTGTTGCTAGCTATACGAACCTTCTACACACTTATGGTACCTTCGAGGGCTGGCAACGAATATCATCTAAGGAAAAGTGGCTTCGGATTCATAACACTTTCGAATGGCCCGATTACTACAATCCACAGCATGTTGAAGATTTAAGAAAATTCTTTGATTATTATCTCAAGAGTGAGCAAAATGGCTGGAACAACACCCCCAAGGTCCGTTTAGCTGTGCTCGATCCAGGTCACCAAGATATTTTGAATCGGGAGGAGGAGGACTTCCCACTAGAACGACAACAATTAATGAAACTATACCTGGATGCCAGTTCCAATACATTAAGCCAGGATACTGTAGGAAAAAAGGCCAAAATAAAATATACTGCTGATGATAAAGGGGTATCGTTTAAGGTATCCTTTGAACAGGATATGGAAATTGTTGGGTACATGAGGCTGCATTTATGGGTATCCACAGAAGATTTTAATGATATGGATGTATTCGCTTTTGTAAGGAAGCTAGATGCTAGTGGTAAGGAGCTCCCAATCAAAGTTATTAATGACCGTTATTATGCCGGGGCTAGCGGACGGATGAGAGTATCTCTTCGCCAACTTGATACAACGAAATCAACACTGGAAAAGCCAGTACAAAGCTTTAAAACGCAAGAAAAAATTAAACCCGAAGAGATTATTCCTGTCGAAATTGGATTCTGGCCAATGGGGATGAAATGGCATGCCGGGGAACAACTAGAATTGCTTATCACCGGAGTCGAACTTTTAAAGCGCCCCGAATTTCCTGAAATGTCAAGTAGTCCCTATATTAATCAGGGAACGCACACCATATATACTGGGGAAGAATACGACTCTTACTTAATGATTCCCGTTATTCCTTCTGGAAACCACAAGTGCTTCAGTTGAAAGCTCCATGATTGATTCTTACGAGTCCCCATCCCATAACACCACTCAGTATCTGCTGTTATGAGCGATTGAATCGTAAGATCCAGAATGATGAATCTCTACAAAAAAAGGTGTCCAGCGACCTTAGGATCGTCGGACACCTTTTTATGTTCTTACGCTTCAATCCTTGATTCACCCTGCTCTACGAAACGCTTAACTTCTTCCAGCGACGGCAAGGCTGCAATCGCTCCAACTTTGGTGCACACGATGGCGCCGACTTGATTGGCAAGTGTTACAAATTCCTGCTGCTGCTTCCCGTTGGTGGTAAATGCCTTAGCCTGACTCAGCTGACTGATTTGATACAGCATAGCTCCGACGAAGGCATCCCCAGCACCAGTAGAGTCGATCGATTTGACAGCAATACTGCCGATTAGCGAACGAGAGACACTACTTGAGATGAGGGTTCCTTCTTTCCCCAAGGTAACTGCCACCGTCTTGGCTCCCAACCCATGCAAAAGATCCAATGAAGCATTGCGGTCAGTCAGCCCTGTAATGATGCTTAATTCCTCTTCGCTTACCTTTACTAAATCCGCATTGTGTATTCCTCTTCTGGACAGTGCGATAAATTCCTCCAGCCTGTCTTTCCAGAGGTCCCCCCGGTAATTGGGGTCAAAGGAGGTGAATTGCCCATTGGCCTTCGCCTCGTCCAATAAAGATAAATACGCTTCCCGGAAAGGATCGGCGAGCAGGGCCGTTGCCGAGCCAAAATGCAGAATGGCAGCCTGCCGGGTCCATTCCCTATCAATGTCCTGCAGAGACAGCTGACGGTCAGCTCCGCGGTTGAACACGAAATCCCGTTCGCCGTTAGCGGCAAGGGAAACAAAGGCCAGTGTAGTCGGTGTTGCCGGATCAAAAAGGAGCATGGACGTATCCACGTGCTGCTCATCCAGAGTTTGCTTCAGGTACATGCCGAACGGATCGGCTCCGACTTTTCCCAAGAATGACGCTTTTCCTCCGAGCTTGGCTACGGCTGCGCTCACATTTGCTGGAGCACCGCCGGCCTGCTTGGAGAAATGCTGACCCTTGGCAAGATTGACATCAATATCCGTGCAGAAAAAATCAATGAGCAGCTCGCCCACACATAGAACCGTTCCAACATTTTTCACTTTGATTCACCTCTTGGCAGATTTAGTTTAAAACAGGCGTCGAGTCCCGGTATAAGATATCCGTTGCAACATGGGTCACTCGGTACGGCATGGTATTATCTTTGATTCTGGACAATAACATTTCGGCTGAAATAATACCCATCTGACTACTGTAAATATGTACGGTAGTCAGATGGGGCTCGACTACCCGGGATTCTGAAGCATCATCGAACCCGCAGACAGCAACATCTTCCGGGACTTTAATCCCTTTGTTTTTCAAAGATTTTATCACGCTGATGGCAATGAAATCATTGGCGCAAATAAAGACGGAGGGGCACTCCCTCAGAGCATCCAATTGCTGCTCCATCCAGTTCTCCTCTATAAAGAAATTGCGGTCCGGCGCTATAATGCTATGGGCAGGGTCCAAGGTGATTCCGGCTTCTGCCAGGGCCTTATTGAATCCCGTCCAGCGTTCATTGAAGCTTTTGCAGTGATTGTAATCGCCTACAAAACCGAAGCTTTCATAGCCATGATCTATTAATTTCCGGGTAACACAGTATGTGCTGTGCTCATTTTCCATCAATACCAGATCTGCCTTCAATTCCGGATACACCATATCTGCAGCGCAATCAATAAAAATGGTTGGGATGTCAAGTTCCGTGATCAGCTTGCTGTATTCCTTGCTGAACATCTCGATGCAGAAGATGCCAGCCACATTCGAAGGCTCGAAATTACCGGGTAGGGTCATCGTATTGATATCGTTCTCGCGGACAAAATAAATGGATAAAGTATAGCCCTGGTTGCTGATTTCCTTCTCCAGCCCGTTGATCAGCAGCGATCCAAAGTGTGAGCTATTGGGAAGATTACAGGTCAAAAGTGCGATATTGCCCTGTTTTTCAGAGGCTGTTTCCATATAAGAAAATTGTTTGTATTTAAGCTCCACTGCTTTTTTGATTACCTTGTCCCTCGTTACGGCAGGAATATTCTCTATTCCATTAAGCGCCTTGGATGCAGTGTTTCTGGAAATTCCCAGGGCATCGGCGATGTCTTGAATAGTAACCTTTGACTTCCTTTTCATATTGTTCCACCTTATTCTCCCGAATTAAGATTCTTCATATTTCTAAATATATAGTATTTTCGTGCTTTTAACAATGAAATTATTCAAATGAACAAAATTAGTTTACATTTGTTTATTTATTAGATGCATTTTTAAGGTACTTTGTGCTTTAAATATTATATTACTCTTGAATTGTGTGTTTTTAATGAATTTTGTTGCCAAAATGTATTGACTTATTCAATGTGCACCTGTTAAATTGTAAGAGAAAAAATGTTCAAATGTAAAATGTAAACCCATTCATCTTGGGGAAGTGTAGATTTCTAATCATGTTGGAGGTGGGGGGATTACCAGTAAGGCATTTGCAAAACATCTTGTATTTATGTCAGAGAGATGACATAACATGGCTTATTACTGTCTTTAAAAACAAGCCGTGAACAGTAGGGGGGAAAAGATTGGCAAACTCGATCGCTCAAAAAAGGGGAGTTAAGGATTCAGAACCAAAAAAAAGAAACCATTGGCTAAGTTACATGGTTCGAAATTATATATTGTATTTGTTTCTGGTTCCGTCCATAATTCTTACCGTTATTTTCAAGTATGTTCCCATGTACGGTTCGATCATTGCGTTTAAAAATTTCAGTCCAAGAAAAGGAATCATGGGCAGCGAATGGGTTGGATTTGAACATTTTCAACGCTTTCTTTCATCACCAAATTTTTATGACATTTTAATGAATACGCTTAAACTAAGCGCTTACGGTCTTATTCTCGGTTTCCCAGTACCCATCATTCTGGCCTTAATGCTAAATCTGATCAGAGGAGCGAAGCTCAAGAAGAATATTCAGCTTATTGTATACGCACCTAACTTCATCTCAGTGGTTGTTGTTGCCGGCATGCTGTTTGTTTTTCTTTCGCCGACTGGAGTAGTGAACGCCATGGTAACAGCCTTCACCGGCAAGCCTATTTCTTTTATGACTGATCCCGCCTATTTCCGAACAGTATATATATTGTCCGGTATATGGCAAACAGCCGGCTGGTCCTCAATCATTTATGTAGCCACCTTAGCCAATGTGGACCCGCAGTTGCATGACGCTGCAACAATTGATGGCGCATCTTTGTTGAAGAGAATCCTTCACATTGACCTGCCAGCTCTCAAACCCGTCATGGCTGTCCTATTCATTCTCGCTGCAGGAGGCATCATGTCGATCGGCTATGAAAAGGCTTACCTGATGCAGACGGCTCTGAACACGCCAACCTCGGAAATCATCGCGACTTATGTATACAAGGTGGGGCTGCAATCCGGCGATTATGCTTATTCTACGGCAATCGGGTTATTCAATTCCGTGATTAACGTGGTCCTGCTGATTTTCGTAAATACCGTCGTCAAGAAGCTGAACGAAGGGGAAGGGCTGTACTAAAGAAGGAGGTATTTATGGATATTCAATACACCGGGAAGGACCGGATTCTGATCATCATCAATTATATTCTGCTTGGTTTGTTTGTTCTCGCTATTCTGTTACCGCTGGTTTATGTGGTGCTTTCGTCCTTTTTGACTCCCAATACCCTGATTAGCAAAGGGTTTGCCATTACATCATCCGATTGGACACTCACGGGATATGCCAAAATCCTAAGCAATGGTGCCATGATTCGCGGTTTTTTTAATGCCATTTTTTATTCAGCAGCCTTTGCGTTCGCAACCGTATTGTTTTCCGTCTTCGCGGCTTACCCGCTTGCGATTGAAGGGCTGGTAGGGAAACGGTCCATTATGATCTTTTTCCTGATAACGATGTTTTTCGGTGGTGGTCTGATTCCAACCTATCTGGTGATTAAGGATTTAGGCATGTTGAATACGGTGTGGGCCATTATTCTGCCCGGCTCGATCAGCGTATTCAATATTATTCTGGCAAAGACTTATTTCCAGGGGCTTCCCAAAGAGCTGTTTCAGGCGGCGAGCATAGATGGAGCTTCGGAGCTCAGTATTTTCTTTAAAATCGTCCTGCCATTGTCGAAGCCTATTATTTTTGTTCTAGCTTTATACGCTTTTGTCGGACAATGGAATTCTTATTTCGACGCCATGATTTATCTGGATGATCCCAAGCTGTTTCCGCTTCAACTGGTGCTGCGCTCCATTTTGATACAGAATCAGGTTCAGCCTGGTATGATTGCCGATGCGCTGGCGCAAGCGGAGCTTAAGAAATTGTCCGAAATGATTAAATACTCTGCCATTGTCATATCAAGTTTGCCTTTGATTGTCATGTATCCATTCTTCCAGAAGTATTTCGAAAAGGGTGTCATGGTAGGCTCGATCAAATAACAAATCGGGGGAATAGAGATGAAAAAAACATTACTAACCTTGTCCGTGCTGGTGCTTTCTACTTCACTGCTAGCCGGATGCGGCGGCTCAGGCAATAATTCTGCGGCATCCGAAGATTACAAGCTGGAAAATGTCACTCTGCCGCTTAAAGAGAAAGTTACCTTGCATTTTATGACTCAAAGCTCGCCGTTGGCACCTTCTGATCCAAATGAAAAGCTGATTTATAAAAGACTGGAAGAAAAAACAGGTGTGCATATTGATTTTACCAACTTCACCTCGGATTCCTTTACGGAAAAAAGAAACCTGGCTGTTGCCAGCGGGGATCTTCCAGATGCCATGCTAGATGCCGGCTATTCCGACTATGATTTGTTGAACCTCGGACAGGATGGAACCATTATCCCTCTGGAGGATTTGATTCAAAAATATATGCCGAATCTACAGAAGGTATTGAAGGAAGCACCTGAGTACAAATCCATGATAACCGCACAGGACGGGCATATTTATGCTTTTCCCTGGATTGAGGAGCTAGGGGCCGGGAAGGAGAGCATTCATTCTGTAAACGACATGCCATGGATCAATGTGGAGTGGCTGAAAAAGCTGGGACTTAAAATGCCAAAAACGACGGAGGACTTAAAAAATGTTCTGCTCGCATTTAAAAATGGCGACCCTAACGGAAATGGCCAAGCAGATGAAATCCCGCTGTCCTTTATGCTCAATAACGGCAATGAGGACCTGAATTTTCTGTTTGGATCATTTGGTCTTGGGGACAACAGCGATCATACTGTAGTGACCAATGAGGGGAAAGTGGTCTTCACCGCCGATCAGGACGGTTATAAAGACGGGATTAAATACCTTAATGAGCTATATAAATTGAACCTGATCGACGAGGAGTCATTCGAGCAGGATTATAACACGTATCTGGCCAAAGGCCAGAATGAAAAATATGGTCTCTACTTTCAATGGGATAAGGCGAATATTTCAGGAGACAACGATAAATATGAATTGATGAACCCGCTCGCGGGGCCAAGCGGTGAGGTCAATGTGACCCGCACGAACAATCTCGGCTTTGACCGGGGGAGAATGGTGATTACCAGTGCCAACAAAAATCTTGAGCTTACGGCAAAATGGATTGACCAGCTGTATGATCCCATCCAGTCCGTACAGGACAACTGGGGCACCTACGGCGACAAAATTCAGCAGAACATTTTTGAATACGATGAAGCGAGTCATATGCTGAAGCATCTTCCGCTTAAGGGAACGGCTCCTGTCGAGCTGCGGCAAAAAACGAGTATCGGTGGTCCATTGGCAATTCTTGACGAGTATTATGGAAAAGTAACGACCAAGCCCGATGATGCAGTAGGGCGGCTCAAGCTCATGAAAGAAAGACTTGTTCCTTATATGAAGGCTGACCACAATTTCCCGAAAGTCTTCTTCTCGCTGGAAGATCAGAAGCAGATCTCTACCTTGGAAACAGACTTATTTGCCTACGTTAACCGCAAACGGGCGGAATGGATCAAAACAGGCAAAGTGGAAGAAGAATGGGCGGATTATAAAGCCGAGCTTTCCAGACTGGGACTGGACAAATGGCTGGAAATCAAACAAAAAGGCTACGACCGATATCTTAAAGATCAAGGCTGAAACATATAAAAGGTGGTTGGGGCTGTTAAACACCTTATCAACTATCAATAGGAGAGTGGATACCATTAAAGACATGCACCTAACGAATGACAATAACAGCAGAAAAGGATCACGAAACAGTTATTATAGGGAGACATACAGGCCTCAATTCCATTATTCACCGGAGAAAAATTGGATGAACGATCCCAACGGCTTGGTTTACTATGAAGGAGAGTACCACCTGTTCTACCAGCATACGCCCCATGATACGCGGCCTGACTTTGGCCGCATGCATTGGGGACATGCGGTAAGCAAGGATCTAGTGCATTGGGATGAACTCCCACCGGCAATTCCGCCTGGAGAGGACGGAGCGATCTTCTCGGGAAGTGCGGTGGTGGATAAGAACAATACAAGCGGATTTTTCAACGAAGAAGGAACAGGTTTGGTTGCCATTTATA